>JBARKD010000193.1:0-4037 GCA_049800615.1 Acidobacteriaceae bacterium
AGCAAACATCAGGGCAAGCCGGCGGTCGGGGATCTCCGCGGGATCAGTCTCCAGATCGGCGTCCACCAGCGCGGCGACTTGCTCCAGATCCTCGTCGACAAGATCGCTGCTATGCTGGCGCCGTGCCGCGTCGATGAGCTTGCGCCGGGCGACGGTGAGCAGCCATGCTTCCGGATTGGCCGGGCAGCCTTTGCCTGGCCAGTCTGCGAGCGCCGATGCGAAGGCCTCGGAGAGGGCATCCTCTGCAGCGGCTACGTCATGTGTGCGTGTGGAAAGAAAGGCGACGAGCTTGCCGTAGCTGCGGCGGGCGACTGCTTCCGCCGTGCTGCGTGCCTGCTCCTCGCCTTCGCATGAGTGCATAGACAGTTTCTCAGGCCGTAGCGTGTTGCAGATTTTGTGGCCGGCTGTACTCGGGTATGCTCCAGATCGGGCGAACCTCGACCACCCCATGACCTGCCGCGGGGCAGCGCGCGGCCCAGGAAAGTGCGGCATCCAGATCGGGTACGTCGATCAAATAATAGCCGCCCAGCTGCTCTTTTGAATCGACGTAGGGGCCATCCAGCACCTGCGCCTTGCCGTTGACGTTGCGTACCGTGGTGGCTGTTGAGATTGGCTGCAGGCGGTTTGAACCCTTCCAGACGCCCGCCGCCTTCAGTGCTTCACCGTACGCCATGTAAGCGGCCACTCCCTGTTCCTGCTCACTCTTCGACATGTTGGACCAGCCTGCCTCGTCCGCATAGAGCGTTAATAGATATTGCATAGAAAACCTCCGTCATCGATTTTAGGCGGATGTTGTCATCCGCTACTACCATGACGCCCCGGCGGCGGCGATTTGGACATCTTCCAGCAAAGGGCGAAAAAATATCAGCGTTGAGCGGCGACGCGCTTGATTACTTCCGCTCTCTCCTTAACCATGTCCTGTTTCAGCATCGCTCCGTTCTGCACCAGCAAATCGCCGCCCACGTAAACCCGTTCCAGATCGCGCTCCCCGGCAACCAAGACCAGGGAAGCATAAGGATCAAAAATCGTCCGAAAGCGCGTTGGATCGATCACCAGGAAGTCGGCAAACTTTCCCGGTTCCAGGCTGCCCAGGCGGTCCGCCACGCCGAGCACATCCGCGCTGCCCATGGTTTGCAGCCGCAGCACGTCGTAGGGACTCATGATGGTCGCATTCTCATACTTGTCGCGGATCGCGTAGAGCCCGGTGCGCATATTTTCAAAGGGGTCGGCCAAGTCGGCGCTGGCTTCGCCGTCGACGCCCATGCCCACCCGGATGCCCGCCTTCAAATAAGCGGGAATATCCGCCACTCCCGAGGCCAACCGCCCATTCGACAGTGGATTCCAGGACATCGCCGCACCGGCCTTCGCGCTCTCCGCGATGATGAAGCTGTTGGTATGAATGAAATGCCCGAAGGTCAGCTGTTTCGAAAGCAACCCGCTATCCATGAACCAGCGAAACCTGCTCTGTTGCTCGTACTGTGTCTCCGGCGGCTCCAGGTAGTGCGTTTGGTTCGCCAGGTGGAACTCGTCTCCCAGCTGCTTTTCCATCACGGCCTGTTGATACGTGTCGTTGAACGCAGTGCCGCCATTGATCATCACGGAAAGAAAGTTGCTCGACTTGGGCTGCTTGCTCGTCCATTCCAGAAAGGCCTTGAGGGGCCCCCGTGCCTGCTCAACTCCGTAGCTGGGCTGCACACCCAAAGCGGTGGCCCGGCCCACCGAAAGGCCGTGGACAAAGCGGATGCCGGAGTCCCTCTCAGCGAGAAAATCGTTCCGGTCATATTCGTCCAGGGTTACCGTGGGGCTCGTTCGGCCGCTGGACCACGCTCCGTAGTTGAAGTTATAGGCCGCAGTGATGCCGTGCTGCAGATGGTCGAGAGCGCCGTCCCGGGTGAACCAGTACATATCTTCCGCGCTGTACTTGGCGGCAGGTTTATAGAGCGCGTCGATCCATCCCATCAGCGTCTGGTCCGCGCCCAGCCCGCGGAGGGCGCTCTGCCATAAATGGCTATGGGCAGAGATAAAGCCTGGGATCACCCAATGGCCGCCGGCGTCCAGGCTTTGCTGTGCCTGCAGTCCGGCTGGAGGATCGCCCGCCGCAACCGTCAACAGCCGGCCATCCTCTCCGACCACCAGGTAGCCTTTCACCGGCTCGCGCTGACCCGGCGCCATAGTCAGAATGAAGGCGTTCTTAACCACCAGCTTGGCTGGGGTGACCGGTGCTTGCGCGAAGAGCAGGGATGCGCTGGCCAGGGCGGCCGACAAACAGAACGTCCTCAGCATGGAAACACGACGGCAGGATTCAGGAGTCATGCGCCATTACTAAATGAGACCGCAGCGCAGAACAACAAGAAACTGACCGGCGGGGTCCGTCAGTCACGCCGGCTATGAGCTGTCTGGGGGATAATGGCTCAAGGAGGCCAGCCGTGACCATCACCCTTGATATTCGACCGGAGACGCAGGACGAACTTGCCCGACAGGCTGCCGCACGCGGCATGGAACTCGAGGTCTTCGCCGCAAGCCTGCTTGAAAAAGCAGCGCATGATGTGTCAGTGAGACCCGCACCACCGTCAATCGCAAAAGACATGGTCGAGCTGTTTGCTCCCCTTCGAGGCCTCAATCTCGATTTTCAGCGTGACAGAGACACGGGCCGGGATATCAACCTGTGAAGGGCTATCTGGTTGACACGAATATCCCTTCTGAACTTACTCGCGAAAAACCCGACGCACGAGTAGTGGAGTTTCTCAGAAATGTCGCCAAAGAAGAAGTGTTTCTGAGCGTCATGACGATTGGTGAAATCTGCAAGGGCATTGCTAGTCTTCCGATAGGTCAGAGGCGCACGATGTTGCAGGACTGGCTCGATATTGATGTTCGTTCATGGTTTGCGGGTCGTATATTCCCGGTCACGGAAGCTATCGCTGAACGCTGGGGAAATCTGGCCGCCACTGCGAAACAACGGGGTTGACCTTGGCAGTGGTGGACGGCGTGATTGCGGCAACAGCCCTACATCACGACCTAACCCTCGTTACGAGGAACGTGAAAGACTTCAACGGTCTCGGTATCGACATCTCCAACCCTTGGGAGACGTAAAGACCCGAACGCGGTTTTGCAATCCCATCCTTGTTCTCTCTTTTCGCAATCATCCGATCGACGCGCCTTCCATCCACGCTATTATGTAACCTCCAATGACAGCCTCAGCCGACCCAGAGGTGAGCACGGGCCCTCGCAACCCGGTGCCCGGGGCTGGCGGTATGGCAGCCGCTGCCGACGCGATCGATGAGATCGAGGGGCTTCCCCAGCTGTTCTTGTTTGGGCTGCAGCATGTGCTGGTGATGTACGCCGGCACCGTGGCGGTACCGCTGATTCTCGGCAGCGCACTCCAGTTCACGCCCAAGCAGGTGATTGCGCTGATCAGCGCCGACCTGTTTACCTCTGGCTTGGCAACCTTGTTGCAGACGATGGGCTGGTGGAAGTTTGGAGCGCGTCTTCCTCTCATCCAGGGCTGCTCCTTCATTTGCGTTGCGCCCATGATTTTGATCGGCAGCCATTACGGCATCCCGACTCTGTATGGAGCCGTAATTAGCTGCGGGCTCTTCACCATGCTGGTGGGGCCCTGGTTCAGCCGTATGCTGCGATTTTTTCCTCCGGTAGTAATTGGTTCGGTGATCACGGTGATCGGGCTATCGCTGCTCCCGGTAGCTGGGGGATGGCTGGGTGGCGGCGATCCCGCGGCGCCCGACTTCGGCAGGTTCTCCCACCTCGGATTGGGCCTGGCCACGATTGTGCTGATTGTGGCCATCCAGCGCTTCCCCGGATTTCCTGTCGGGGTTTGGTGGCGTTGGCGAGCTTTATGCGGCTTTCTTTACGGAAAGCCGCACACGCGGCCATGTCCAGTGCAGCGTGGCAGGAAATCCGGGTACGCTTCGGTCGGGATGACAATTCTGTCTGGGATTGGGATGGTGGTGCCCATATAGAACGTCGCGTAGCGACCGCAATGGTTGGGCCTTCGTCCCGTCTTTTTTCTCCTACTGGTTCTC
>JBARKD010000194.1:0-2013 GCA_049800615.1 Acidobacteriaceae bacterium
CGATCAGGGAGAGGATCAGCAGCTCAGCACTGCCCTTCTTCAATTCCCGATCGATAGCTGTTGTTGCAATATGTTTCATGGCGACATATTGCATTGGAATATCCAGGACTGTCAATGCCTTTGATTAAGAACGGGGCGCCTCATGTACCGCCCGTTCTCGAACAGGTTTGATCGAAAACGGACAGTTCGACTTCGTATCCACGGCCTTCGATCATGTGGTTGTTGGTTGACAACAAAGAAGTAGCGCTCGGCGCGCCAAGTGGCGCCTTGCGTGCCTATGTGGCCTGGGCAAGGAGGATGTTCGAATGCAAGGCTTCCCGAAAACGCTCTGCTGCACGCTTCGAGCTGTGGGCCGATTCGCGGTTCTCGGAGGTATGGTCTCGGTTTCGATCCCGGCGAATTTGGCCAACGCTCAGATTGCACCGGACCTGCCCAATCCAATCGCCGCGCCAAATCCGCTGACAAAGACACTGTCGATCTTTCGCCTCAATATGCAGGACAAAATCACGAAGGCGGCGGAAATGATGCCGGAGTCAAAGTACAGCTACCGGCCAACAAAAGAAGTTCGCTCATTCGGTGAGATTGTGAATCATGTGGCCGACATCTCCTACATCTTGTGTTCGAAAGCCAAGGCAGAAGCGCCGCCTGCCATATCGGGCGCGAAGGCTTCAAAGGCCGAGATTGTGGCTTACCTCAAAGGTGCCTTCGCCTACTGCGATGGCGTGTACTCAGGGTTCACCGATGCGCACCTCAATGATCCGGCCGATTTTTTTGGGTTCAAGACGAATAAGATGTTCCTCCTGACGCAGGTTGGCAACCACGACGCCTTGCACTACGGCAATCTCGTCACGTATCTGCGCCTTAATGACCAGACGCCGTCCGGAGGTTGGTTCTGAGGAAACTCAGGGCGATACTCGCGAAGAACAGAGTAGCTTTCATCGCAAGAAGAGATTGATAGCGACAAGCGGGGCAGTGTCCGGGGATCTGCGGCCGTTCCCCGGCTCCGAAAAAGTAAAGCGGAGCCGACTTCTCGGGTAGTGATCGGCGTCGATGAGTGCATTGGCGATTTGCACTAACCCGCTAGCGCGGGAGGGGATGCATCTGTGGCATTTGGATAGAGTGTTGGACACCCGAGGAGGTGTCCATGACACATCTACGCCAACGCATGCAGGAAGATCTCCGGCTGCGCAACTTCTCCGAACGCACGGTTCGCCACTACACCCACACCGTTGCTGAGTTCGCCAAGTACTTCCATAAGTCGCCCGATCAACTGGGCCCAGAGCATGTTCGTACGTACCTGCTGTTTCTGCTCAACGAGCGCAAGCTTGCGTGGGGAACGATTCAGGGTGCTCGCTCAGCGCTGAAGTTTCTCTATACGCGCACGCTGAAGCAGACCTGGTTTGATCAGGAGGTCATCAAGCCCAAGATACGGCGTAAGCTGCCCACGGTCTGGAGCCGCGAGGAAGTCTGCGCTTTGCTCGATGCGGAGATGAACACCAAGCATCGCGCGCTGCTCGCCCTGTACTACAGCGCAGGTCTGCGCTGCCAGGAAGCGCTGGATCTGAAGGTGACCGACATCGACAGCAAGCGGATGGTCATCCACGTCCGCGAAGGCAAGGGCAAGTTTCCGCGTCAGGTCATGCTGTCTCCCAAACTGCTGGAGATCCTGCGCGTGTACTGGCACTGGCGCAAGCCCAAGGACTGGCTCTTTCAAGGGAAACGGCCAGGAGAGCCGCTGAAGGCGAACGCGGTCCGGGTGGTGTGCCAGAAGCTGCGTAAGCAACTTGGTATTAAGAAGCCGCTGAGCCCGCACGTTCTGCGCCACTCGTTCGCGACCCACCTGCTGGATGCCGGGATTGATCTGCGCAGCATCCAACTGCTGCTCGGCCATCGCGATCTCGAGACGACGTCGCGGTACCTGCATGTTTCCGAAGCCAGGCTGCGCGCCACACCGAGCCCGCTCGACGACCTGCCGATCCAGACCTCGCCAACTGCTCGCGGAGGGAACAGAAC
>JBARKD010000195.1:0-26978 GCA_049800615.1 Acidobacteriaceae bacterium
GCATAAAAGAAGAACTGCAGATACCACATAATCCCACCCGTGGCAGCAAGAGCTGCGTTCTTGCCGATCGTCGGTCCGGCTTGTGCCAGATCGTTTCTCAGAGAAAGCTCTTTTTTGAAGCCCAGCCGGAGGAAACAGTACGCGAAATTGACCAGGCCCCCTCCGCCCATGATGATCACGTAGCTGGGCAGCGCACTGTAGAGAGGATTCACGCCTAACGCCACTGCCTGAGCCTGCATGGGCCTGGCAGCATCAATCGCGAACGACATGCCCGACGAGAAAATGCCGCACAGGACGGCAAGCAGCAGCCCCTTTCTGACGTCAAACTCGCGAACTTCCGACCCCAGAGCAATTTCTTTGCGATGTCCGGCAACGGAGACAATCACGATGCCGCCCAGCGCCAAGACTATTCCCAACAGGGTGAACAAGCCGCCGGAAGTAGCCACCAGTTCGCGCGCCTGCCCGTGGACCAGCGGCGGAATCAGCGTTCCCACCACCAGCGTGACCCCAATGGCCACTCCGATGCCCAGCGACATGCCGAGATATCGCATGGTGAGACCGTAGCTGACATTGCCCACGCCCCACATGCAACCGAATAGAAAAGCCTTGAGCAGGACCGACGAGTCAATCGATGCGTAGAAGGCTCGCATATCCGGGAGGAGGATGGCACTGACACAGATTGGCAGGAGAACCCAGGAGAAGATGCCGGCGACAGCCCAGGTTGATTCCCAGGTCCAACGCTTCACCTTGCTGATGGGCGCATAAAACGAGGCGGCGGATGCCGCGCCCACCATGTGCCAACCAATGCCGGCGATGATTCCTGTCATTCCGCCGTCTCCTCAGCCCTGGTCTTCAACGGGGTGGGCCGGATTCCAGAAAGGCTCAACTGCCGGCACAAACTCCACCGGAACGTCGGTTACGAACGACTTCAGCCATTCTGTGCAGTACTTCATCCCGCCCTGTTCGGAGACGACGTGGCCAAGGATCACGAGCGCCTTTTGGTTGCCGGCCGTAATGCTGTCCTGCGCATACTCGACCAGTTCCCACTCGCGTGCTTCGCCGACCACCAGCACATCGACATCGGGCCGGGCCAACAGAGGGATGGTCTGCAGACGGTCACCGGCCCCCCAACTCGCGGCTACTTTTCTGACCGGAAGCGTGGGCTTGCCCACAACTCGCATGGTGCGATCCTGCAGGCGGCTTTGCATGACCTGGCAGAATTGCGCCAGGGGTTCGCCGTTAAAGAGGAAACGCTTGGGATCGGAGGGGTCGACAACATTCTTCTCCCAGCCAAGCTGCTGCATCATCCCAACAGCGATTCCATCGGGGTGCCGGGCATGCCAATGATCATGAAAGCGGAAAACGGCAACGTCATGTTTTCGGATGAAGTCGAGTTTGTATTTCAGGGTGGGGTCGTTGCCCAGTTCCGCGGTCGTGTCCTGATGCACGTAAAACGTTGGTTCATGAGTGACGATCATGTTCTTGCCCGACGCCACGGCTCGTTGGATGACGTCGAGGGTTGCCATCATAGTGACGGCCACGCCGCGCACGGCGATATCGGCATTTCCGGCAAGGATGCGGTCGACCGTTGGTGTTCGCCAGGGAACTCCCACGTGTGCACGGATGCGCTCTACCAACTGCCCGGCGGTTAGCTGGGTGGCCGGTTGAGCTTTGGCCAATGGCGCGGCGAGAACAGCACTACCGCCAATGATGAAATTTCGACGCGAGACCCGATTGTCGGTCATGACCTAGAACAGTAGCACAGCAGGATAAAGAGTCTGCGCGAGAACTTGGTCCCGGAGACACGGGGCGAATTTAGCCCAGTCCTGGGCTATTCTCAGCAATACTCAGCCGTCCCTTCGGAACTCGCTGCGCACGCAGACTCTCGAGCCCATGCGGCATTAGCGCGGGAAGCGGCCCGTAAGCTGGCCGGAAGCCAGAACGTGGCCCTCCATCGCCTTCATCAACTGATCTTTCTTCATGGGCGAGGATGGCGCCAATTTTGCGTCGAGTGCGTAAAGCGTGAAGACATAGCGGTGCGGCGACCTTCCAGGAGGACACGGGCCGCTGTAGCCGACAGTATCGCCTGAGTTCCCGCCCTGGCGGGCCCCGCTGGGCAGGGTTTCAACACCAGGCACGCCCTGAGCAAGATGGTTAGGCTCTGGTGGCAAATTGTAGAGGACCCAATGCACATAGGCACCGAGAAAGGAATCGGAATCGGAGACTACCAGGGCCAAACTCTTAGTCCCGGGCGGCAGATTCCCCCAGGAGAGGGTGGGCGAAACGTTGGCTCCCCTGCAACTGAATTGTTGCGGAATCAACTTTCCTTGCTGAAAATCATCGCTGCTCACCGTCAACGAATTGGGCGCGGGATCATGGACAGAAGCCCGTCTGCAACCGTGTGCCGCCGCAGCGAGGACAAGAGCGCAAGAGAGTCTGAAGATGGCGCGGGCAGTCACCATGCATTGATTTCGCTGATTCACAGAGCCTCCGGGCAACTCTCAGGCGTGGAACGATATGCCGGCGAAGCTGACGACACTGTTCTCATCAATGTTCCATTGTTCATAACGGAGCAGATCCCCGCGGGCCCATGGGACCGCTTTCATAAAGGTATAAATTGGCGAGGAACCGCACCAGCGTAAATCGTCCTGATTTTCTCTGACCAGGTTCCAAAATCCGGCCGCATCCCATGCGTTGACATGTTCGATGCGAAGCTGGTCTCGTTCCCTTACCCGGACCATCTGATCCTGCTCTGCGCGCGCCGGTAGCCGATCCCCGAAGCGCTGGCCAATGTGGGCCATGTCCACCCCCAGAACCCAGAAGACGCGATGTTTCTCTCTTTCGGCCATCTGGGCGAGAGCGTCGAAAAAACGCTTCACAGGCTCTTCGTCTTCCGGCAGCCCGCCTCCATGGATGCTGCGGGCGAACGATCCGCACAGGATAGGAAGGATGCGCACCCCGGGCCCATAGATGAACTGAAGGAAAGCGACCTGGAATTCGATGGAATGTTCCACCGCGTGGCAATAGTCCTCCATCACGACCGCCGGCTCGGGTTCCAACTGATCCACCAGCGCACAGTCGATGATTGTTTCACCGAAGGGAGTCTGAAAAGGCTTTCGAGTAAGGCCGAATTTGCCCGGTGGCCCATAGTGCGACGTTCCAAGAATGACGAAGGTACGGTCGCGCAGATCGGGGGTGAGCTCCTGGTAGGCCGCGCGATAGCTCTGCCAACCGCCGGGCGGACTCACATGGGGAGCAGCAATCCCGATCACCCCGCTGCGGGTGGGAGCTGCGCCATCCAGATAACCCTGCATCACGGTGCGTAGCGGCTCAAGCTGGTCAGGGTAAGCGGTGCCTGCATGGGCCGGAGCGCGCACCGGGGCTTTCTGAAATTCGGCGAGGCGGCGCTGTTTGAGCCCCCTATAGTTTTCGTCCTGCAGAAACCCCGATTTGCTCAGAGTTTCCACCAGGTGGCCCGCAGCAGCGGCGAGCTCTGGGCCGGCGGAGCGGGCGAGCGTTTCTTCGAGATCGTGGTATGTGCGCGTTCCATCAAACAGGCGAAGACCCGGGATGAGCAACGGAGGAATGATCAGGACGGCATCGGAGAAACGAAAGCTGTCTCGTATCAAAAGCCCTGGACGGCCGGCTACCGGCGAGACCATGACATCGATGTCGGTGCGGAGCCTGGGGAGGAGCATCGGTTCACCTGGGGAACAATTGTTGGTCGATCGAAGAACTCAGGTCTAGATGGTATGCGGAAGGCTATGGGTTGCGCTGCTTTTATAAACAGGCGCAAAAGGATATTGACGTTTTTAAGGAAAACGCGTCCAGCCGGCGTGAAGTGTTTACCGCCGCCGCCGATACAAGAAGAACAGGGATTTCGGTGAGGTTTGAGTCAGGGCGACGAGGGCTCGGCCATTCAGCCGCGGTGACAGATGAATCGGACATCTCTCCTATCGATGATTGCCGCGATGACGCTTACGACGGCTGTGCTGGATTACTCCACATCGGCACAGCTCGCCATACCGGTGCTGTTTGCCTTTCCGATGGTCCTGTGCGCCGGTCGGCGTTCGAAAAAGCTGCTTTGGTGCACGGCGGGCATCGCGGTGGCACAAAGCGTGGCGGCGGGCATTTGGGGGTTTCACCGGGCGGCAGTCCCAAGCCCATGGCTGGCAGCCGTCAATCGCGGCCTCATCATCGACAGCCTTCTGGGCATTACCGTGCTTTTACATTTATGGATTAACAAGAGTCAAAAAGCCACTCTCGAAGCTGCAAAGGCGGAGCGTCAGCGGATCAGCCTGATCGACAGAAATGAGCAGCTGGAAACGGCGCTGGCAAAAATAAAGAGCTCGAAGCAGGGCAAGCGAAAACCGCTGACACTGACCATCAAGCAGTATCAGGCGCTGGCGGAACAGCTTTCCGACCTGCATCGGACCATGGTGGTTACGGCCATGTGTAGCGACATGAGCATCGCTGAAGTGCTCGCCCTCAAGTGGGAACAAGTGGACCTGGAAAACGGCATCATCTACCCCCATCCCGTGGGGGCGGATCGAGGAATGAATAAGAGCGAGGAGAATCCGGAAGGGGTCTCCGTGGACCCTGTGCTGAGGGAAGCACTTGCGGAATGGCGAAATAAGGGTTCTCACACCGGCTTGATGTTTGCGTCCCACGCTACCGGGCGCGGCTATCAGCCCGAGCCCCTACAGAAGGATTATCTTCGCCCGGCCGCCCGGAAGTGCGGCCTGACGGCCGTTTCCTGGAACACGTTTCCTCGTTCTTACAACGCATGGATCGCGCACGAGGGTACAGCGTCGGTGCATCGAAAGCTAATGCGGCCCGCGCAGCTGGCATCGACGATGAACAGGAGAGCACCTCTGAAGCTCAAGGGAAGTCCTGGCGGCAAGATTGCCCCGCGGGCTGTCACCGCAGCGGACTTTCCGGTTGGTGTCTCTGCCGGAGCGCCTTAGGGTTAGCTGGCGTTGCGGGACTGGTTCGTGGGGAACAGTCACCAACAGCCCCACTCAAGCCAAAACCTGGGCTTGAGTGGGGCACCCAACCTTAGAACTTTGCCACCCAAACCAAACCGCCCCACGCTCGAATGGTAACCACAATGGATACATCGGTCGCTCTTGAAAATGGCCTTGCCGGATTTCTGGTTGGGTTTGTTCTATCCACGATCCCTGCGTCATGGTGGCCACGATGGCTGCGGGGCATTACCGGCAAGAGGGAATAGCTCGCGTCATTTCCCTCGGCCCTCCCCCTCCCCGGCCGCACAAATTGCATCCCGGTAAGCTCGCGGCAATCTATTTGATTGCTGCATATGAAAAAGATCGGGTTCCTCTCTTTCGGCCACTGGGCGCCTTCACCGGGATCAATGACGACCTCCGCGTCGGATGCCCTGCTGCAATCGATTGATCTCGCGGTAGAGGCGGAGAAGCTGGGCGCCGATGGAGCTTATTTCCGCGTACATCACTTCGCCCGACAGCTGGCGTCGCCGTTCCCGCTGCTGGCCGCCGCCGGCGCGAAAACGAGCCGCATTGAAATAGGCACGGCCGTCATCGACATGCGCTACGAAAATCCCCTCTACATGGCGGAGGACGCGGGGGCAGCGGATCTGATTGCGCGCGGACGTTTGCAATTGGGCATCAGCCGCGGCTCGCCCGAGCAGGTAATCGATGGCTGGCGTTACTTCGGCTACAACACCAATGAGGGCGAGACCGACGCCGATATGGGCCGCCGGCACGCCGAAGAGTTCCTGAAAGTGCTGGGCGGGAAAGGCTTCGCGCAGCCAAACCCGCGTCCGATGTTCGCCAATCCTCCCGGATTGCTGCGCGTGGAACCGTACTCCGAAGGGTTGCGTGAGCGGATCTGGTGGGGTGCGGCGACCAATGCGACCGCGGTGTGGGCAGCAAAGCTGGGGATGAACCTGCAAAGCTCAACGCTTAAGTTCGACGAAACCGGCGAGCCATTTCACATACAACAGGGGGCCCAGATTCGTGCTTTTCGCGCGGCATGGAAAAAAGCCGGTCATGCCCGTACACCCCGTGTGTCCGTGAGCCGCAGCATTTTCCCACTGATCGACCAACGCGATCGCGCTTACTTTGGACGCGGGGGACAGGAACAAGACCAGATCGGCTTTATCGAGGAGAATGTGCAAGCTATCTTCGGCCGCGGTTACGCCGCCGAGCCGGACCTCCTGATTGAACAACTCAAGCAGGACGACGCGATCGCAGAAGCGGATACGCTGCTGCTGACGGTTCCAAACCAACTGGGGGTTGCCTACAACGTGCACGTGATTGAGGCAATCCTGAGACATGTAGCCCCGGCTCTGGGCTGGCGCTGATGGCAGCGTCTAATCGCGCGCGTTCGCGCAACCGTCAATAAACATCGCGGTGATATCGATGCTGCTCTTTGAGAGCGGCCACGTAGTCCGCCGCAGCCTGCGCAGACATGGTTCCCTGTTCCTGCACGATCCGGCAGAGGGCCGCGTTCACGTCTTTCGCCATTCGTGACGCATCACCGCAAACGTAGACACTTGCACCATCCTGAAGCCAACTCCAGAACTGCGAGCCTTGCTCCAACATCCGGTCCTGCACGTAGACTTTGTGAGCGTTATCTCGCGAAAATGCCGTATCGAGACGTGCCAGATGGCCATCCGCGCACATCGACTCGAGCTCTTCGCGATAGAGATAATCGGTTGTCGAACAGCGCTCTCCGAAAAAGAGCCAATTCCTGCCCTTGTGCCGCAAAGCCCGCCGCTCATGCAGAAAACCGCGAAATGGGGCAATGCCGGTGCCGGGACCGATCATAATGATCGGCGCATCAGGGTTCGATGGAAGTTTGAACTTCCTATTGGGCTGAATGTAAATCGGAAGCTTGTCGGCAATCGAAGTGCGATCAGCAAAAAATGTGGAACAGACACCACCGCGATCGCGATTACGGGCGGTAAACCGCACCACCGCGACCGTCGTGTGAATCTGCCCTGCGTGTGCCGCGGGACTGGAAGAAATCGAATAAAGCCTTGGTGAGAGCTTGGGCAATAAATTTGCTAATTCGTTGGCATCGTCAACCACGCCGGGATAGTCGATCAGCAGGTCGATGAGGCCGCGCTCGTAAACATACGCGTCAAAAGCAGCCTGCTGCGTGGGCTCGAGCAGGTGCAGCAGCGGCGTGCAATCGCCGCGGGTGGCGTATGCCCGAACCAATTGGCGGCTCAGGCGTGTGATTTGACGCTCATGAGCGAGCGCGTCGTGGAGTGTCGTGGTACCTCCCTTGGCGCTGGAAACGCGTTCGTTGCCATGAAAGCGTAGTTTTTGCAGGATCTCCGCGACCAGGTTCAGGTCGTTGGTGGGAATGACTCCGCAGGCGTCGCCAACTTCATAGCGGAGCCCAGTGCCTGCAATCTCGAAAGCAACATGAAGTGTGGACTTGGTGGAGGTTATATGGGTCAGAGATCTTCTGTCGATGACTGGGGCCAATAAAGGAGAATCGCGTGTGAATGCTTTGGCGGCAGGAGCCTCCGAACCCACAACTGCCTGCGCGGACGACGGAGCGACTGCATTCTGAGCCGAGGCGACTGCATTCTGAGCCGGCGCGACTGAAGCCTGAGCTGGCGCGACTGAATCCTGTGCTGGCGGCGCCTTGCGCAATGGAAACGGAGAGTTTTCACTCATCCGCGCAATCATCACCGCCTTCCATTGCGCGAATGGTTCGTCGACCTCCACGTCGCAGTTGACGCAGTCTGCAAGCCGATTCCCACCCAGGGCGGCGAGCTTATCATCAAGATCTTTGCCGAACTTGCAGAAATCCTCGTAATGGCGATCGCCCAAGGCAAAGACGGCATAAGAGAGCTTGTCCATGCGCGGGAAATGTTCCAGGCACAACTGCTCGTAAAACGGCTGCACGCCATCGGGGGCGTCGCCATCCCCATAGGTGCTGGCAACGATCAGCGCGCAGGATTCTTCCGCGAGCGACGCCGGCGTGTAACCGGCAAGCGTAGAGACTGCGGGCGTATGTCCCTGAGCCTTTAATTCCTTCGCCAATTTGCGCGCCAGGCCCTCTGCGGTTCCGGATTGCGAGGCATAAAGCACCGCGATGCGGCGCGACGGCGTGGTTTCTGTTGCTGCCCGCGGGGCATCGGAAAACAATCCGGCGAGGAGTCCATTCAGCCAGGCCCGCTGCTCGGGCGTGAACGGAGCATTCTCGGGGATATAGGGGATCGCGGAACTCATGGTGATACCGGCTCCTTGGAGACGAGAAACGATTGCAGCTGGTCGATATTGTGCCTGCGGCTGAACGCAAGAAAAGATTCGTCCGGATTGCGCTGCTCTTCGAATGCGGCAAAGAGGTTTTCGAGCATAGGAGGAAGCTCGGTGTAGGTGACGGATGGAATCAACTCGCGTGCCAGGCCACGATCCTGGTCCGACCCGCCGCCGATGACAACCTGGTAGCCTTCCTCGCCCCTGACTTTTGTGCCCAGTAAGCCGATATCGCCGACGTAGTGCTGGGCGCAGGAGTGCGGGCAGCCGGTTACGTGGAGATTGACAGGTTCAACGATCCTGAAGCGCGCGTCGAGCAATCTCGCAAGCTCTACGGCGTGGGCCTTGGTGTCGGTGGCGGCGTAGCGGCAGCCGGTATTTCCGGTGCAAGCCACAGTTCCCCTCAGGACAGCTCCAGCCGTGCAATCGAGCCCCGCGGCGCGAAGCCATTCGACAGCCAGGGCGACGCGTTCTGCAGCGATGTTGGGAAGAATCAGATTCTGCCAGACCGTCAGGCGAAATTCGCCGCCGCAAAACTGCTCGGCAATATCGGCCAGCGCACGCATCTGGCTCACAGGGAGCCGTCCGACAGGAACGGACACGCCGATGTAATGGAGGTCTTGCTGTGCTTGCGGGTGGATTCCAATGTGACCTGCCCGATCGACGGGGTTGCGCGCCTCGCAGGCGTCTGCAGGAATGTGCAATAAGGGAAAAGCAAGGCGCTTCCCGGTCTCCTCGATAAACTTCTCCATGCCCCATTGGTCCACCAGGTACTTGAGCCGCGCCTTTTTACGGTCCGTGCGATCGCCGTGGTCGGCGAATACGCGGATCATGGCCGCAGCGACAGCCACGGCCTGCTCCGGAGGCACCACAAGCCCGCAGTCCGAAGCGAATTGCCGATGGCCGGTAATTCCGCAAAGCAGCACCCGGAAGTAGACGCCCGCCGGCAAGCTGCGCCCCTCGCCCAGGCGCACGGCGACAAAGCCGATGTCGTTGGTATCCGCGACTACGCTGATTGCGCCGCCGCCATCGAAGGCGACGTTGAATTTGCGCGGTAGTCCGTAGAGGTCGCGCGAGTTCAGGATGTAGTTGTGGAGAGCCTTGGCATAGGGCGCGGCGTCGATCAGTTCACTCGGATCGATGCCCGACAAAGGCGATGCGGTGATGTTGCGGATGTTATCCGCTCCGGAGCCTCGCGAGGTGAGGCCGAGAAACTGGACACCTGTCAGGACGCGCACGATGTCTTTTGGCTGGAATTCCCGTATCTGCAAATTTGCACGGGTGGTAATGTCGGCTCGGCCTGCGCCCCACTGCTCGGCAATATCGGCCAAGCCGCGCATCTGATGCGAGATGAGCATTCCCCCGGGCAGGCGCAGCCGCAGCATGAACGAGTCCTGCGCCGGGGCAACGTAAAACAACCCATGAAACTTGAAGCGAAAAATACTTTCCGGCTGGGGCGCTCGATCTTCCGCGGCATGAGCGAGAAGTTGGTCCCAAATGTCCAGTGGGTTCTGCTCGTATTTCCAGAGCTCTTCGCGGCATAAATCCGATACCGGCGTGCCGTGGAAGGTTTCCTCGGCGGGTTCGACAGCATTGGAGGCGCCTGCGGCGGGGTCATGCGTGAGCAGACCTGCTGTGGTATAGCCGGCGAAAGGCCGAACTCCTCGCTGCATGGCGCCGGCAAAAAAGCCGAGAAGGTACTCCTTCTGCTCTGCACTGAACGCCGGCGAATTGTTAAGTCCGGGAGATTCCATGCCGAATGCCCTTTGCTCGAAAACCGAGCGCGCTCGAATACCTCGCTGGCCGTGCAGGGACAAGAAGACACAGACACGGCAGAATCAGTTTTTTGTAGGAAGACCACCGCACGGCATGGTGCGGGGCGAACAGGAAAGGGAGACGGCTGAGTCTCACCTCAAAGTCATATTAGGCGAAGCTGATTAGGGAAGCAACCGCATTGTTGCGTTGGCCCCCGCTACGGGGTCGTTGAGGAATCGTCTTCGTTGGTCTGATTCGCCAGATTCCAACGATTCTTGCGCAGATCGTCATTCAGCAGAATCGCCTCGGCGATCTCGCGCATCGATTTGCGGCGTTGCCTGCTCTCACGCTGCATAGCCTTATAGGCGGCATCCTCGTCGAGCCCAAACTCACGCTGCAGAACTCCCTTTGCTTTTTCGATGTGTTTGCGGGATTCCAACCGGTCCGAGAGCTCCAGGTTTTCGCTTTCCAGGCGAGCTCGCTCCAGTTCAGCTCCGACCAGGTAGCCGGCCGCGGTGAGCAGGCGCACTTCCTGTTCCGTATGGTGGTAAGGCTTGCGATGCTGCAGGTTGATCACACCAATCAATTTGCCGCGGCAAAGAATAGGCACCGAGAGGAAGGCCTCGAAGGTATCTTCAGGCAAGTTCTTGAATCGTTGGAAGCGCGGATCCTTAAGGGCTTTCTCGGGAATCGCCACCGGCTCGCGATGCCAACCGACCCACCCTGTGATGCCCTGACCGAGCAGGATGCCGAGATGATCGACCAGATCGGAGTGAGGATTCTTCGAGGCGCGCAGGATCAGTTGATCGCCCTCGAGTACATAGACGAAACAGGAATCGCATTGAATCAGGGAAGAGGCAAAGTCGACGATTCGATTCAGTACAGTGTGTAACGGGTCGGAAGCGGCCATGCGGCTGCCGATCTCGTGAAGGAAGTCGATACCGGAGATTGCCGGCCTGGCTGCGTGGCCAGGGGCCGGGTCCCTGGTGAGGAGCGGGCTGATGGGCCTGGACGCACTGTCTGATATATGCAGAGAGGCGGCGGACCGCTTGTGCTTCAGTAGATTCTCCGCATTTTCGGCAATTTCCTTGATGAGAAATCCCATCTTCGATTGCGATGGTTCGAAATCAGGAGCAAGCCGGTAGAGGGAGAGGCCTTCTGTCGTGCTCGGCCCAATGGAGCCAATCACGGTCGAGCGGAATCCCTCGTAGAGCGCATCGGTGTATCCCATGCGCTCCGCCATCAGGAAGAGATGGGCAACCTGCCCCGCGTTCATAAAAAGTACGAGATCGACATGGCCATGCGCGAGGGCGATCACCGCTTCGCGCAAAGGTTGGACATCTTCGGGTAAAGCCCATTGATACACCAGAACGCGGGTGATGGAGACGCTTTTTTCCGCGAGGGCGGTGAGCAGCTCAGGGTTGGACGTGCCGTATTCCTGGACGGCGATGTTCATTCCATGCAAGGCGCCGGCAAATTTCGCCTCCATGGCCTGCACCAATACGCGCCAGGTGAATGGCTCAGGCGCAATAACAGCGATGGGAATTGCGAACTCGCGCAGGGCGGTGGACGATTTCGGTCCACGCGCGGCAATCTTGACCGAGCGCAACGCGGCCAGAAACTTATCCCGGTCTATGTGCTCCGACACTGTCTTGATGAGCGTACGAACGCCGACGCCGGTCGTAAAGATGACCAGATCGAATGAGCCCGCCATGAGCGCCTCGGCAAACTCGATGACCGGACCGTCGGAGTTCATGGGAATTTCCCGCATCGCGGGAGCCGTGAGCGGATCGCCACCGTACGTGCGAATCAGCTTTGCAGTTTCAACGGAGCGGCGCGACTCGAGACTGAGAACACGGATCCCGTTGAAGTTTGCCGTTGCCATTCCAGCTCCGTGAATTGATACCAAAGGCGGGGAAGTATCTGAAGTTCGCCTTGATCGCGCAGGGAAATCGGTTTCGGCCCGGCACGCACTGCTGCGCAACCATTCGGATTGAGGCTATCTTAACATCTGTTTTGCATGGCATCTGTTTTGCAAGGCATCTGTTTTGCATGACATCTGTTTTGCATGACATAAGACGGGAGCCCGACAAGTTGGGCCCTGGTTCAGGCTGATCAGGAAGTTGCCCATTCTCAATTCCACTTGCACACGATGCGAATTGACGTTATGCTCGACGCAATCACCCGGAGGCGGAGTGAGTTTTTGCAATTGCTTCGCCCTCAACCGGCTCCGAATGCCGGTAGCTTTCCCAGCAAAGGGTGATGATTCGTTGGCTCCGCGAAGAGCCCGGCCCGAGCGGCCGATGACCGCACGCACACTCTGAGACCCTATGGCGCCAGCGCCGACCACGCGCTGCGCTCCGACAAAATTGTGCCTCGAGATCTCTTCGCAACCCACAGGAGCCAACTTGGAACTTCCCCTCCTTAGACGAGTCCAGGAAGACGGGGACGTCTTCCACTTGACCAACGCAACCACCGTTGCGGCGATGGATCATGCGGAAACGGTCTCTGCCTGCGGAGTGGCGGGAGAAAACCGTTTGCCTCGGGCACCGGGACCGGGCGAACAGTACCGGTTTCACTTCGATATGACCAAGTGCATCGGCTGCAAGTGCTGCGTAGTGGCCTGCAACGAGCAGAATGGCAACCCGGCGGACATTCTCTGGCGGCGGGTCGGCGAGATTGAAGGCGGAAAGTACCCGGACACGCATCGCCACTATCTTTCGATGGGCTGTAATCACTGCCTGGAGCCGACCTGCCTGACCGGATGCCCGGTGGATGCTTACTCCAAGGACGGTCTGACCGGAATCGTGCTCCATAGCGCGGACGCCTGCATCGGCTGCCAATATTGCACTTGGAACTGCTCCTACGGGGTGCCGCAATACAATCCCGAACGCGGCGTGGTGGGCAAATGCGACATGTGCTACGGAAGGCTGACGCGAGGTCAGGAGCCAGCCTGCGCTGCCGCGTGCCCCGAACAGGCCATTCTGATTGAGGTGGTCGACGTCGTTGCGTGGAGCAGGAACTACCGGGAATCCGCAAATTCTCCCGGCATGCCCTCAGCCGACGACAGCATCTCCACGACGCGAATCACCCTCCCTGCAAAGCTGCCGGCAGATGTTGGCAAGGTAGATCTGGGCCACCTCCGCCCTGAGGCTGCCCATTGGCCACTGGTGGTGATGACCGTGCTTACGCAACTCGCCGCGGGTGCGTTTACGTCCATCTGGCTCTTGCAGGTGTTGGGAGCGGAATCGCATCGTGCTGCCGCGGTGGTTGCGTTGTTCGTGGCGATCCTTGCGCTGACGTCTTCGACGTTGCATCTGGGACGGCCTATTCATGCAGTTCGCGCGTTGAAGATGTGGCGCCGCTCCTGGCTCAGCCGCGAGGTACTGTTCTTCACGCTGTTCGCCCTTGCGGCAACGGCGTATTCAGCGGCGCTATGGCTTGCGGCCCCCGGCTCTGGCTGGCTCGGAGCATTAACGGCCTTCCTGGGAATCTGCGGAGTAAGTGCGAGCGCCCGACTGTATCTTGTGCCGGGGCGCCCCGCCTGGAACTCGCCTCTCACCATCGCGGAGTTTGCCAGCACAACCGCGCTGCTGGGAGCAGCAAGCGCGAACATTCTCACGCATGGCGGCGCAAATGCCAAATACGTTGTTTTGTGGTTTTGCCTGTGCGCGTTTGCCGTCGCTGGGTGCAAATTGGCGCGTCTCGCCCGTGCCCGAGTACATGAATTGCGCGGCTCCTGGCAGTTGCTTTTGAACGTCCTGCAAAATCATCTCCTGATCCGCTTCATACTGCCGTGCGCCGGCCTGGCTCTGCTGCCGTTCGCGGCCGTGACCTGGATTCCGGTTGCCATTGCCGCCCTTATGACGGCTGGTGAACTCCTGGGCCGCTATCTGTTCTTCGTTTCCGTGGTTCCAACCAACATGGCCCGCGAATATCTGGCGCAGGAGGCGGCATGAAGCTGGCACGCTGGATTGCGTTTAAAACCGGCCTGGATATCCGATCCCCTCACTATAGCTACAGTGACGATGCCGTATTGGGCTTTACGTCCTCGCGCAAACGCGCAGATCGCTGGGTTGACAGCACATGCGGCTATTGTTCCGTCGGCTGCGGAATGCAGTTGGGAGTGAAGGACGGCCACGTTGTGAGCGTGCGCGGCAATCCGGATCATCCTGTGAATTTCGGCAAGCTTTGCCCCAAAGGATTAGCCGAGCATTACGCCATCGAAGCGGAAGGGCGCGCCAAGTACCCGCTGCTGCGCAAGAACGGCGAATTAATACGTGTCACCTGGGAAGAAGCGATCAACACGATGGTCGAGCGGTTTCGTGCCGTGCAACAAAAACATGGGCCGGAGTCGCTGGGCATTATCAGCACAGGCCAGCTGGTGACGGAAGAATTCTACGCACTGGGCAAGCTGGTACAGCTGGGCTTGGGGACGCGCAATTACGACGGCAATACGACGCTCTGCATGTCCACAGCAGTAGCTGGGTATAAACGCTCCTTCGGCAGCGATGGTCCTCCGGGAGCCTACGAGGATCTGGAGCACGCCGACCTGATCCTGCTCATCGGGGCAAACATCGCGGAGAATCACCCCATCCTCTGCAACCGGCTGCAGGCGAACCGATCGAAAACGCTCATTGTCGCCGATCCGCGGGTGACGAAGACCGCGATGATGGCGGACATCTTTCTGCCCTTGAAGCCTCGCTCCGACCTGGCGCTAATCAATGCCATGCTGCGCATTGTGGTTGAGGAGGGGTTGTATGACAAAGACTTCGTCGCTGCGCACACGTCTGGTTTCGATGAACTGCGGGCTTCTTTGGCTGTGTACACGCTCGACTACGCCGCCCAGGTCACCGGCCTCGAGCCCGGACTTATCCGCAACATAGCCCTGCGCTATGCCCAGGCCAAGGCAGCATTCATCGGCTGGACGATGGGCGTAAACCACAGCACAAAAGGCACGGAGACCGTCAACGCCATCAACAATCTCGCATTGTTAACCGGCAATATCGGTCGCGTTGGTGCGTCTCCCTTCTCCATCACCGGCCAGTGCAATGCCATGGGTACACGCGAGGCGGGATTCGCCTCGGGAATTCCCGGCTATCGCAAATTCGAGGATGAGACAGACCGCTGCGATATTGCTCGATTGTGGAATGTGCCGGTGGAGCGCATTCCGGCAAAGCGGGGCCAGGCTTACCCCGACATCATTGAGGCTGCTGTGGCAAGGAGGATCCGTGCTCTGTGGATTCTCGGCACGAATCCGCTGGTGTCGTTTCCCAACATCGACGTGCTGAAGCACGCGCTGGGCAACCTTGAATTTCTGGTTGTGCAGGACGGATTTCACCCCACGCCAACTACGGAGCTGGCCGACCTGGTTCTTCCCGCGGCTATCTGGGGCGAGAAGGAAGGCACTTACACCAATTCCGAGCGCCGCGTCAGCAAAGTGAATGCCGCGGTAAAGCCGCCTGGAGAAGCGCGCAGCGACTTCGATATTTTCCTGGCCGTCGGGGAGCGCCTGGGATGCAGTGAGGAGCTTTTCCCCGGCTGGCGCGAACCGCGCGATGCGTTTGATGAATGGCGCCGGGTTTCCGCAGGCCGGCTCTGCGACTACTCGGGAATCAGCTACACGTTGCTCGATGCGTGCGGCGGGATTCAATGGCCATACCCCGAGGGAAGCGATGCGGCTCCTTCGATATCCCGCCGGCTCTACAGCGATGGCAAATTCGAAACCGGCGACGGGCGAGCGCGACTCATACCCACCAGCTGGGAAGCATTTCCGGAGCAGCCGAACCTTGAATTTCCCCTGATTCTGAACACTGGCCGCACCGTGGAGCACTGGCACACGCGGACCAAGACAGGCGGAATCCCCATTCTGCAGCGGATGTCGCCACGTGCGTGGTTGGAGATGAATCCGCGGGACGCGGATCGGCTGAATCTCCATGCGCATGATCGCGTGGAGGTGATCTCCCCGCGCGGGCGTGTTTCTAAAGTGGAACTGCGGATCACCGAGATTGTCGCTCCAGGCCAGGTCTTCCTACCCTTTCACTTTGCCGAGACGAATGCGAATCAGATCACACAAAGCGCATTCGATCCCGTCTCGCGCGAACCCAACTATAAACAGTGCGCTGTGCGTGTCGAACGGTCTCCGGTCTAGCCTGCGTCTTTCACAACAACACAGAACGCTCACCGGCACTCGCAGAAACTTCCGAAGAAAGACAGGAGTTGTTACACATGCAAAGAAAATCGTTCCTGGCTAGCGGGCATATGCCGACACTGATCTCGGCGTTTGTCTATTTTGACGTTAGCTTCATGGTATGGGTCCTTTTCGGTCCCTTGACGCCGTTTATTGCGGAACAGCTGCACCTTTCGGCAACGCAGAAGGGACTTCTGACCGCGATTCCTTTGCTCGGCGGCTCTTTCTTTCGCCCCATTCTCGGCGTCCTCGCGGATCGCATTGGAGGACGTCGCGCGGGGCTAACCGGCCTCACTCTCACGCTCGTCCCGCTCATTGTCGGTTGGCATTACGCCACCCAGTTGTGGCAGTGCTACGCCGTCGGATTTCTTCTCGGCATTGCCGGCGCCAGCTTCGCGGTGGCACTGCCGCTGGCCGGGCGCTGGTACTCGGCCGAGCATCAAGGCCTGGCCATGGGTATCGCCGGCGCAGGAAATTCCGGTACGCTCGTCGCCACCTTCTTCGGGCCGCGCCTGGCCCAGCAATTCGGTTGGCATATCGTTTTCGCGCTGGCGTTGGTTCCCGTCGTCTGTGTGCTCGCTTTCTTCCTGGTGTTCGCCAAGGACAGTCCTGCCCGTTCTGCCGCGAAGAGTTGGGCGCAGTACGCTCATCTCCTGAGCCAGGGAGATACTTGGCGGCTCTGTTTCCTCTATAGCCTTACCTTCGGCGGATTCGTCGGGCTATCCAGCTTTCTTACCGTCTTCTTCCACGATCAATACCATTTGACCAAGGTGAGGGCGGGAGACTTCGCGACACTGGTGATTCTCGCGGGTAGTTTTCTCCGCCCCGTCGGCGGATGGATCGCCGACAGAATCGGCGGCTATCGCTTCCTGCTCCTCCTGCTAGCCGGCGTCTCTGTTTGCCTGATGGTGGTGAGCAGTCTTCCACCCGTTGGGCTGGTGTTGCCCGTGCTCTTCTTGGCGATGGGCCTGCTCGGCATGGGAAATGGCTCGGTCTTTCAGATTGCCCCACAGCGCTTTCCCGCGGACATCGAGCTCACGACAGGAATCGTGGGAGCGGCAGGCGGGTTGGGAGGATTTCTTCTTCCCTCTGCTATCGGCGCCCTGAAAGATCTCACCGGAAGCTTCGGTGTCGGACTACTTTGCTTCGCTCTGCTTATCCTGGCCGGAGCTCTGCTGCTGCTGGAGTTCGGCGTCCGGTGGAGTTCCACCTGGAGTGCGGACGCGCTTCGCCAGACGATGGTATTTCCCTACCGGGCTGGCCGGCAGCGTGCAAAAGAAGCGCAATTTGTCCGCGAAATGGAGCCCGCGGAGAAATGAAGCCAGACCCGTTGCGATTAGGAACTGCGAAGGTAGCGATTATGCGGTGGTCATGATAGTCATGGCGGGCACGGAGATGGGCACGGTGAGGATGACGCGAGTTCCCTTTCCTGGCTGGCTGACGATCTCCACTTTGCCGCCATGCAGCTGCATGATGCCCTGCACGATCGCCAGTCCAAGTCCCGTGCCGCCCGATACCTGGGCGCGCGAGGGATCCACACGGAAGAAGCGGTCGAATACCCGTGGCAGGGCTTCTGAGGGAATACCGATACCTGTATCGCTGACCTCGATGCGAACGACCGCGCTTTGGGAGCTGGTCGAAATGACCACCGATCCGCCCGAGAGCGTATGCGCCACCGCATTCGAAACCAGGTTTCCGACCGCCCGCTGCATTAACGTTCTGTCCACTTCAGCGATTACCGGCTCATCGTCGAACCTGGTAGTCAAAGAGACTCCACGGTCAGCAGCAGACGCTTCGTAATACTCCCGCACTCCATCCAGCAATTCAGCTACGTCAACCCGTTCGCGGCGCAAGTGCATCAAAGGGCTTTCCGCGCGCGCGAGGAACAAAAGCTTGCCGATCAGGTCCGACAAGCGCACGGCTTCTTCCAGCGACGATTCCAGCACATCGCGGTATTCGTCGATGCTGCGGGCACGTGCCAGGGCAACTTCCGCCTCTCCACGGATGTTATTCACCGGAGTGCGCAGGTCGTGGGCAATATCGGCAGAGAACCTGGAGATTCGATCGAAGGAATCTTCCAGCCGGTCCAACATTTGATTAAAGGTACCCGCGAGCGATGCCAGCTCAAAGGGATAACCCTCCGCGAGGATTCGTTCCCCGAGGTGGGTGGAGCTGATGCGTCTCGCCATCGCTGCCATCTCTTCCATAGGCCGAATGCCCTGGCGCGCAATCTGATAACCGACCAGCGGGAAAATCGCCAGGGTGCCCGCCAGGATCACCCAGAACCCCAGGCGAAAGCGCGCCAGAAATGCTTCCTGCTGCGAAACATCAATCGCAATCAGGATGGTGTCGGTATGCGTGGGAGGCGAGCCCACCCGAGCGAAAGCGGAGGTAACGCGAAAGGGTTGTCCGCGGCGCCCCTGCATCGGGATCGACACATCGGGACGTCCTCTTGTACGCCGCGCGAGTTGGGCAAGATCCAGTGCTTCTGTCATGCCCGGCGTCGTCAACAAAGGCTTGTTCCGCTCATCGAGCAGACAAATATAGAAGTGTTCGTACCGGCGGGCCGCCGTTTCCAGCTCGACTTCTTCCCGCAGCGCGTCCTCGTCGTCCGGGCGCTCGCGTAGCATCGTGCGGAGCACGTGCAGCTTGTCGCCCAGGAACAGCTCCGTGTTCTTCTCTAACTCGGAAAGCAGAACGAGGTAGAGGCTGGTGGTGGCCAGGATTATCAGAATCAAGCCTGCCAGTGCGTACCCGGCAGCCAGCCGGAAGGCCAACGTTCGCCACAGCCGGGATATCCGCGGGAAGCTACGAGCCGGCTTCCAGCACATAGCCGGCGCCGCGAACCGTCTGGATCAGTTTGTGTGCGAAGGGGTCGTCCACCTTGCTGCGCAGTCTCCTGACGTTGACATCCACCACATTTGTGTCGCTGTCGAAGTTCATGTCCCAGACGGCTTCGGCGATGAGGGTTCTGGACAAAACTTCGCCGGCACGCCGGGCGAGCAGTGACAGTAGAAGAAATTCCTTTGAAGTCAGCTCCAGCCGATGACCGGCGCGCGTCGCGCGTTGGCGGAGAAGATCGATCTCCAGGTCGGCCATACGGATCGTATCCTGAGGGCGAGGCGGCGTGCGCCGTAACAGCGAGCGCACCCGCGCCAATAGTTCAGAAAATGCGAACGGCTTCACCAGGTAGTCGTCCGCGCCCAGCTCGAATCCCCTCACGCGCTCATGGATCGCATCGCGGGCAGTCAACAATAGGACGGGGGTCGCTCTAGCCGCATGCCGCAAACGCGAGAGAACCTGCCAGCCATCGAGGCTGGGCAGCATCACGTCCAGAATGAGGAGGTCGAAGTCCACATCTTGCGCCAACTGCAGCCCGTCGACGCCGTTAGCCGCCACGTCGACGACAAATCCAGCTTCTCCCAGGCCCTTTTTCAGAAACTTCGCGGTCTTTGCCTCGTCGTCCACGACCAGAATTCTCATTTGCGCACCACTTCCGACCGCGGTACAGTCTTTCCTACTGCTCGAGAACATGCGCTGCTGCGCACCTGGCGCAGACACGGCGCTTCACGGTTTATAGTGCGGGATTGTTAACGACAGATGGCAACACGTTGATGGAAGATGAATTTTGTTCGAACACTTGATGATGTGAGCAGCTTTGGTAAAGGCTTTCAGCGCATGCGAGGCGAGTCGATGCGGACGCGATCAAAAATTCAGAATTGCCTTGCACTTCGGCTTTATGCATTTCGACTTCAGAGGTTGTTCACGAAACTGCAGAAGAGATCACAACACACTCAACCATTGAACTTTATGTTGAGAATTACGATTCTGTAATCATGCCGTGAGCTTGGTGAGTTAGAAAGGACCTTCTGCTTTCTCCACCACCCAGAAAGGTTCATTCACAAAATGGCCGTGAAACGCTCCTGCGGTTTTCTTTGCATGCTGTTTCTTTTTGTATTGGCATCTGACGGCCTGCCAGGCTTTGCCCAGATCGATCGCAGTGGTCTCACCGGCACAGTGACTGATCCCTCCGGCAGGCTGCTGGCGAGAACACACATCGTTGCTGTGGAAAACTCGACCCAGTTGCAGCGTGAAGGTTTATCAGATGCCGCTGGAAAATACGACATTCCTGAGCTTCCGGTGGGGAAATACACGATCAGGTTCGATCATCCTGGATTCAAGACTCTGACGTTTGTCGGAGTGGAGCAGATAGTTGGAAGAACGCGCACCCTGGATGCGACATTGCAGGTATCGGGCGCCGAGGAGCGCATCCAGGTTTCGGCCAGTTCGGAGCTGATGGACCGCAACAGCGCCGCGGTGACGGGCCTGATCGAGAAAAAACAGGCCGACGAACTGCCGCTGAACGGCCGCAACTGGGCGGCATTGACCGCCTACGTGCCGGGCGCCATCGACACCGGTGGTAGCAATCAACGCTCGATCCGGTTCGCCGGCCGGGGGCTTGATGACAGCAATTTCACTTATGACGGAGTTGACGAAACTAACATCGCCAATCAGACGCAACGCGCGTGGGCGCGACTCTCGATTCCGTTGGACGCAATCACGGAGTTCAAAGTGGATACGCTACTGGCAACTGCCGAAGAAGGCGGAACCGGCGGCGCTCAGTTGGCCGTCATCTCGCCTTCGGGTTCAAACCACTTCCATGGGCGGCTCTTCGAGTTCCTGCGCAACAACGTCTTTGACGCGCCCGAACCCTCCTGGGCCTCCAACGGCGAATCGCAGCAGCCGCTTCGTTTGAATCAGTTCGGCGGTTCGCTAGGAGGACCCGTTGTGCGAGAGAAAACCTTCTTCTTTCTCGCTTCTGAAGCCTACCGGCAGGTCTGGGGATATCCCGTGAGCGGCGACGTGCCGAGCGCGGCCTTCAGGGCAACCGTTCCGGCATCCTCCCCGGTTTACGGGATCGTAAACGCCTACCCGGGAGCAGGCCCAAAAACGTTTCTCACGCCCTATACGCCGGCAAGCGACCCGGGCGACCCGGACTACGCAGACTACGACCTGCTGACCTGCTCTTGCACGCAGGTGGTCAACGAGAACTCGGCGATGCTGCGGCTCGACCACCATTTTTCGGCGAAGACCACCGGCTTCATGCGCTTCAACTACGACCGATCGGTCGATACGCAGCCGGTTTCGACGTCGGCAACGGACTTGCAGCAGAGGGTGACCACGCCCGTCAATGGCGTGCTCGAATTACTGCACATCTTCAGTCCCTACCTGACGAATGAGGCGAAGTTCGGCTACAATCGCGCCACCTCCAACACCTACAACTCCAGCAAAACCGGCTCTGTCTATCAAATCGCACTTTCCACAGGCCCGGGGCCGGGATTCGGCACCCAGAACTACGATTACAACAGCATCTACGTGGGCAACACATTTTCGGGAATTGACAATGTGACGTTGCTCCACGGCCGGCATACCTTGAAAGCTGGCGCCGAACTCCGCCGCGTCCAACTGAACCAACACTACGGGGAGCACGGAACAGTTACGTTTTCCACGCTGCAACAACTGGCGGCAAATAAGGCAACCAGAGCAACTTTGTCCGGTGCTCTGCCGGTCAACGATCTGCGTAAGTTCGTCATCCTCGGTTACGTTCAGGACGAGTTCAAGGTGCGGTCCAATTTCACGCTGAATCTGGGCGCGCGATACACCGTGTTCCAGTTATTCCACGAGGCGCACGGCAAGGCCAATCCTTTCGACTTCGATACCTGCGGGCCCCAGGGATTCTGCGGTGTAGGCGCCGGCTTTGGCCAACAAAATTATGGCGATTTTGATCCACGCGTGGGTGTGATTTGGTCGCCTGCGCAAAGCGGAAAGACCATCCTGCGCGGCGGATTCGGGATGTACCACGAAGACGGCCAGCTGGACGATCAGAATTTGCCGGCCAAAAACGAAATCCCCTCATATTCGGTAAGGAACGTCACCTATCCTCCCAACTCTTATTTCACCGGCTCCGGAACCATCTCACCCAATGCTGAACAACGCAATCGCAAAGACACGTATGTTGAACAATGGTCCTTTTCGGTGCAGCGGGAGATGCCTCAGAACTTCGTGACCTCGGTTTCCTACCTGGGCAGCCATGGCGTGCATCTGCTGGAAACCAATGTCGTGAACCTGGTCGATCCGGCTACAGGGAAAGCGCAATATCCGGACTTTGCTCCTGCCATCGCCTGGCGTGGCTCCATCGGCGCAAGCTCGTACAACGGCCTCTCAGTGTCCGTGCGGCGGCCCTTCACGAGCGGGCTCCTGGTGGCGGCAAGTTATGCATACACGCACGAGATGGACAACGGCTCGAATGGTAGCGGCGACGGTGACGAGATATCGCCGCAGAACGCATTCTGCCTGGCCTGCGAGTGGGCCAGCGGCGCCTGGGACGCGACCCATGTGGTCAATGGCAACGCGGTCTATGAGCTCCCCTTCGGCGTGGGCAAGCCGATTCTGAACCAGCGGGGCTTAGCCAGCGCCATTCTGGGCAAGTGGCAAATGACCACGACAGCGCTGGCGCGCACCGGCTTTCCGGTCAATGTGCTTTTACCCAGCAGCTACACCGCGCCCGATGGCAACTCCGGCACGCAACGCCCCGACCTGGTTCGAGGCGTTTCGCTCACTCCGCCAGGGGGCAGGAATGTCGCGCACTGGATTAATCCCGCGGCGTTTGCTCTCCCCGCTGGACAGTTCGGCGACGCGCCACGCAACCTTCTGCGCGGGCCGGGCACGTGGCAGATCGATATCGGCGCCGCCAAGACGTTTGCCATTCGAGAACGGGCCCAGTTGGAATTCCGCTCGGAGTTCTACAACATCTTCAATCACCCGCAGTTAGGTCAGCCGCAAGCGACTTTCAATGCAGCAAACACCACGGGATTCGGCAGCATCATCAATACCGTGAACCTGAACACGGCCATCGTATCGCCGATTACTCCGGTGGGCTCGGGAACGCCGCGGGAAATCCAGTTCGCGTTGCGCCTGGATTTTTGAAGAAGAATACCGTCGAGGAAACAGACGGACATGCACAGACGACTGTTCCTGAGTTTGCTTCCAGCGCTGCTTTTGGATCCATTCGCCATTGGCGCTCCCTCTTCCCCGAATTTCTCCGGAAGATGGAGACAGAGCAGCGAACGATCGATCCCCGCCCGAACGGGAGATGTCATTTTGCAGATCGATCATCGCGATCCGGATATGACGGTCGAGACAACCATCCTTCGCAGCCCAACACGCCATGCGTTGCAGCACTACACTACGGACGGCAAGATCGCAATCTCCACCGGCGCTGATGGAGATGAGTTCCATACATCGATCGTCTGGAGAGATCAAAGCCTCGTCTTCTCCATCGAAGAACACGAGCATGGCCGCATCATTCATTCCCGGGAGACATGGACCCTGATAGAGAACGGCGCGGCGCTTGAGAGACTCAGGGAGCGTAGTGAGAGTCAGGATGGAACTGGAAAACAGACGATCATCTATCTGCGGGAAGCGACGAATCCTTGAACGGGGCGCGCGCTCTGGCTACAGCAGTCTTAAGGGGCGCTCTTGAATTCAGATAAGAAAGAATGCGAGCGACGCACTCCTCCGGATTCTTTGCGACCGTGTCGAGGTGAACTTCAGGAGCCTCTGGCGGCTCATAACTGCTGTCGATTCCAGTGAAGTCCAGCAACTCTCCGCGGCGAGCTTTGGCATAAAGGCCCTTGGGATCGCGACGCTCGCATTCCTGGAGCGCGGCATCGACATAGATCTCGACGAACTCATCGGGCTCGAACTGCAAACGGGCAAGAGCGCGTTCTGCGCGATAAGGGCTGATCAACGCAACGATGACGACGAGGCCGGCGTCCACACACAAGCGGGCAACTTCCATGGCCCGGCGAATATTTTCGACCCGGTCAGCCTGGGAGAATCCGAGGTCCCGATTGAGCCCCCGGCGCAGGTTGTCGCCGTCGAGAATGTAGGTGTGGCGGCCTGAAGCAAACAGATGCTTTTCGAGGAGGTTGGCGATCGTCGACTTGCCCGCGCCCGGCAGACCGGTTAACCAGAGACAAAATGGCCTTTGCAGCTTCTGTCGCGCGCGGTCTTCTTTCTTGAGGTTTAGAACCTGCCGGCGGATGTCGGCGGGCGGGAGGAGAACGAGCTCGATCATTCCGGCTCCAATGGTCTCAGAGTGAATCAGTCAGTTACAGCCTAACAAAGAGCCCTCCTCCCGTTTTGGGGGAAGAGGGCTATGAAGGGAGGGATGAATCAGTCGTCCAATCTAGTCATCAAAGTTAGTCGTCCAGGTCGCCTGCGGGCGCCGGCTTATTGAATTCGCTTGGCGGGCGAACCTTGGTCTCTCCCGGATAGGGCCGCGTAAAGCCAGTCGCCATGTACCAGTTCAGGTGGTTCACGGTGTCCGGGTCTTCCGCATCGGGCTTAGTCAGCTTGCCGGCGAAGATTTGCTTCTTTTTCTGGAGCCACGCTACTTTCAGTGCCTTGGCCGCAGGGCTGAGAGGTTCCTTGGCTATGGACGACGTGGTGGTCGTGACACCCTGGTCCAGCGGGACCTGATTGGGCACGTGCGACCAAGGCTGGAAATTATCTGCTGGCGGCGTGCCCTGGACAAACGCAGTCCTCATCGGAGACGCCACGAGGTCGAATTGATTCATCGGCGGCAGGCCAAGGATTTGCTCGATGGTCCGCGTCATGTTGACCTGCGTGTAGTAGGTGTGGTCGGTGGATCCGTTCTGCACCGTGTAGGGGCTGACAATATAGCCCGGGCTGCGGTGGCCGTCGACGTGATCGACGCCGTTTTGCGCGTCGTCTTCCTCAACGAAGACCGCCGACGAAGACCACACATTGCTGTGGCTGATATAGTCGATGATCCGGCCAACCGCCAGGTCGTTATCAGCCTGTTCGGCATCTACGTTCGGCGGACCGCCGGTGTGATCGCACATGACCCAAAGGATGCTTAGCGTCGGCACTGTACCGGCCGCAACGTCCTTGTTGAAGTCCTGCAGCCATACATCGACGCGGAACTGGTCGGGGATGTTCAGATCAAACTGAGGGAAGTTAGTGATGAGATGGTTGGCTACGGCGGGGAGAGAGGATTGCGCCTGAACCGTATTCTGGTAGTAGAGGGTCTTTTCCGCGCCGGACTCGAAGTTTTGCGAGTCGCTGTAGAACTGGCTCCACGTGGGTTCTTTGGTCGACCCGTTGGGTTGGAGGAAGGTGTCGTTCTCGACGTATTCGCCGTAGATCTTCACCGGCAAACCGGCGGCAGAGGCTTCTGAGAACAGGAAGCCCTTGTTCTGATAGGCGAGCGCGTCCCCGGCGTTACCGCCCGGATAGCTGCGGACCCAGTCAGGCGATTGAATGTCGTCGGCGTAGGGCGCCATGCCTTCTGTGATCCATTGGTGACCATCGGCCGACTGGCGGCTGGGGTCGTAAAAATTGTCGAAGAGCGGGAAGCGGGTCACCAGGTTGTGGACGTTCGGAGTATCCTTGCCGCCGAACACCGCCAACGAGGTGTCGCCGTTGCCGGCAGCCACGTCGCCGAGGATCTGATCATAGGTGCGGTTTTCACGGATGATCATGAAGACGTGTTTGATGAGCGAGGGATCGCCGATCTTGTTCGGGAGGGCGACTGCCTGAGTTCCCTGAGAGCCTCCTGCCGCGGAGTTGATATTCTCCGTCAGATCCCAGTGGTTGTTCTGATAAACCTGTGTCGTATCCGCAGTCAGAGTCGCCGTGTTGGGTAGAGGGACGATGCTGACGGTGCCGTTGTCCTGGTGTGTGTTGTAGTCGGTAACCGCGTAATCCGTCTCAAAAGAATAGAGCGTGCCGACGCCCTTGTCGTTGGCAACGATCAGCGCCTTATCCGTCGGATCCAGCACGACCGAGCTCGGGGCATAGGCTACCGGAATCATCCCCGTGACGGCTTTGTTCGCTTTGGCGTTCAGATCGACGACGGCGATCGCATTGGCATTGTAAAGCGCAACGTACGCAATGCCTGCCGTTGCATCGACGGCGATCGAGTTGGGCGCCGCGCCATAGGCCGCGCCTTTTTGCCCGGCTACTTTAATGGGCAATCCCAGATTGATCGTCTTCGTTACCTCGTTGGTTGCGGTGTCGATGACCGAGATGGTATCGCTGTAAGTATTGGCGACCAAAAGGTAACCGTTATAGAACGCCATCCCGGTCGGATGCAATCCGGTCGAAATGGACGCGGTAACCGTCATCGACGGCAGATCCACCACAGAAACGGTACCCGTGACCGCGGCCCCCACCACCGGGTCGGCGACGATTTCCGTTCCAGCGGAGTTGATCTGGAAGTCGGCCTGGGTCGCGGCCCGGCCACCCTCATTACTGATATAGGCTGTCGTGCCATCGCCGGCAAGCACAATGCTGTGGGGGGCGTTGCCAACTCGGATCTGCGTTCCCTGCGTCGGATTGGAAGCGGTCAGGTCGATTTTGGTCAGGGTGTCGTTCTGGTTCAACAGGGCGTATGCGCTCTTTCCATCGCCGGAAACGGCGACTCCGCCGGGATAAGAAGTCGCTGGGGTATAGAACGTGCCGCAAGGGTTGGCATAAGCGGCGGGCGGGCTGTTGGGAAAGCACTGGATGAAGGAATTATTCGCGGGCACGCTTACCTGGACGTTGTCGGTCAGCAGGCCTTCTGGCGAGACATTGGCGATGGTGACGAAGCTGCTGTCCTGGCTGAAGACCAGGTACTTACCATCCGGCGTGTAGGCGATACCGCTATAGCTGCCGTGGGCATCTTTTCCGAATGCCAGGTAATT
>JBARKD010000196.1:0-37993 GCA_049800615.1 Acidobacteriaceae bacterium
CCACTAGTCCGACTGTATAGATGCCGTTAAGGTCATTTCGGATAAGAGTCAATCGCTTTCACGCTTCTTTTACCGGGCTTCGCTATCGTTTGTATGGATGGATGCCTGCAGGTTGCATCAACCGTTCGCAAATCCAACACCCAGGAAGAGGTAGACGATGAGTTTCGTCCGCCCGCCGTACCAGTTTTTGCTTCTCACCGCGGTCCTTCTCGCCGGGATCCCCGCCGTATCCCAGGACCATCCAAGTCAGCTCTCTTCCCCGCGAGTCATTGGGAATCCGACGCGCCAGCAGCCGCAGCACATTCCCGGCGGCTTCGACCTCCCGAACGGATGGCGGATCACTCCAACGGGGAAGGCGATCGCCGTGACCGGCGACCTTGTGCTCAACATGGTCGTCTCTCCCGACGGAAAAATCGTGGTCGCCTCCCATTCCGGTTATCTGCCGCACGGCATCGACGTTTTCGACGTCAAAGAGCGGAAACAGATTCAGCACATAGAGTTGAAAACCACGTGGCTGGGGATGACATGGTCTCCTGATGGACACACTCTATATGTCTCCGGCGGCAATGCGACTGGGGAGAAAAAAATTGCCCAGAGCACCGCACCGATTTATGAGTTCAGCTACCAAGACGGCCGTCTCAGTGAACGACCTACAGCGGCGAGCCTGGTTGAGACCGCCGATCCCAGCACGGTCTGGTGGTCCGGAGTTGCCTACCTGCCGTCCAAAAACCGGCTTTATGCCGCCAATCGCGGAACGGGCCTCGGGCCAAGCAATGTCGTTGTCTTTGACGCGAAGACGCGGGCGATCGTCACCCGGATTCCGGTCGAGATCAATCCCTATCAAGTTGTCCTAACGGCCGACGGCAAGAAGTTATTCGTTTCCAACTGGGCGAGCGAATCGGTCAGCGTCATCGACACCGGGACGAACAAAGTGGTGCGCACGCTTCACGTCGGCATGAATCCCAACGACATGAAGCTCTCGGCAGACGGAAGATTATTTGTGGCATGCTCTAACGACAACACGGTCCATGTGATCGACACGAATACACTGCAGGTGATCGAGCGGTTGTCGACAACCCTGACGCCCCTGGCCCCGGAAGGTTCGACGCCCGATGCACTGGAAATCGACGATGCGCGCAAGCTGCTCTACATCGCCAATGCGGACAACAACTCAATTGCCGTGGTCCGCATCGACAATCGCGCCCACTCGAGCGTCGTGGGGTTTGTTCCCACTGGCTGGTATCCGTCCGCCCTTGCGTTAGCCGATCGCGGCCATACGCTCTTCATCGGCAACGGTAAGGGCGAGGAGGGCCATGCGGATCGGAAGGGACCAGGCAGCCCACTGGCCTCTAAGTTCGATGGAGACGAGACAGTAAAGACACTACAACAAAGCAGCATCGAGGTACTCCCGGTAACCGAACTCGAGCAGAAGCTTTCACGGTGGACGCGGCAGGTTGTGGAAAACACGCCATACACCGATTCCCTGCTTTCCGAGGCGCGTCCGCCGCTCGAGCCGACGATCCTTCCGCGCGCGGTCGGGGTACCAACACCGATCGAGCATGTCATCTACATCATCAAAGAGAACCGTACCTACGACCAGGTGTTCGGCGATATCACCAAAGGCAATGGAGATCCTGCGCTCACCATTTTTGGCGAAGAGGTGACGCCCAACCAGCACGCGCTGGTCAGGCAATATGTGCTGCTGGATAACCTTTATTGCGACGGAGAGGTCAGCGTCGACGGCCATTCCTGGTCAGACTCCGCCTACGCTACCGATTTCAACGAGCGCTACTGGCCGCCGACCTACGCGGGCCGGAGCAATGCGGCGCGTACCCGGGCTTACATTCCTTCCGCGGGTCACCTGTGGGACGTGGCGCAGCGCAAGGGCCTCACCTATCGCTCGTACGGTGAATACGCGGCCAGGGCGAGCACGGGGGACACGATGGAAGCCGCACCCGGAGTTTCGGGCCTGGTGGGGCATGTTTCGCGGGATTATGGCGGCTCACACCAGCGGGACACGGAAAACATCGCCATCTTCCTGCGCGAGTTCAAAGAATACGAACGGAACTACGATAGCCCCGATGCGGAAAAGCGACTCCCTAACTTCGTGGTCATGAGCATGCCGGAAGACCACACTCGTGGCACTCAGCCGGGTGCGTTTACACCTCAGGCCATGGTTGCGAACAACGACTACGCCATCGGCCAGTTGGTGGATGCGGTGACCCACAGCCGCTATTGGGCGAAGACCGCCATCTTTATCATCGAAGACGATGCCCAGGATGGTCCCGATCACGTGGACGCGCGGCGGACAGTCGGGTTGGTCATCAGTCCTTACGTTAAGCGGGGCATCGTCGACAGCACGCTGTATTCCACCAGTTCCTTTGTGCGTTCCATAGAACTGCTGCTGGGCATGCCGCCGATGAGCCAGTACGATGCGGCTGCGATGCCACTCTATGCGTCGTTTGGGACGGTGGCAAAGGTTACGCCATTCACGGCGATTGCGCCAAAGATCGATGTCACCGCCAGGAACACGGACAAATCCTACGGCGCTGCGGAAAGCAGCAAGATGGATTTTTCCGATGTTGACCGTGCTCCCATGCACGCGCTCAATGCCATTCTTTGGAAGAGCATCAAAGGCGCGGACTCACCAGTGCCCTCGCCAGTGCATCGCTTCCGGCCTTTGATTGGCCCGGCGGAATCAGGCAAGGACAACGACTGATTCGATTTATTGAGATGGGATACTATTCGTCCCGCAACAGTCGAGCGGGATCGAGCGAGATGGCTCGCCGTGCCGGCACAGCGGCCGAAACCAACCCAATGAACGCCATCGCGACAATCACCCCCAGAACCACCTCGGGATCCGAAGGGGAGGCCTGATACACAATGCCGGCGAGAATGCGGCCGGCGGCAAACCCCAAGGCAAGTCCCGCAGCGGAGCCGGTTGCCAGCAGCGCCAGCACACGGCCTAAAGCCGCGAACAGGATCTGTGACCTTTGAGCCCCCAGGGCAGAGCGGATTCCGAGCTCGCGCATGCGTTTGGAAACGGTGTAGCTGGCCATGGCAAAAATGCCCGTGAATGCCAGCATGATCGCCAATCCTCCCAGCACGCCAAGAGATATGCTGGCTGCGCGCGTGGGAATAAGAACAAAGCTGATGGCGTCACGCCAAGGACTAAGACCAAAGACCGGCAGCGCCGGGTCGACAGAGGCAATGGCCTGACGTAGAGCGGGAATCATCTCGGACGGGCTGCGTCCGGTTTTCACTAAAAGGACCATGGTGCTGTTTGGAGTTTGCAAGGCCGGCCAAAAAATCGCGGCCTTTGGCTCTTCTGTCAGCGTCTCGTATTTGCCATCTTCTACGATGCCGACTATTTCCACTTGCTTCCCACCGGGTTCCGGATAGTGTTTCCCGACAGCGGCTTCTGTTCCGAACAATTTTCTGGCAAAGGTCTGATTGACGATGGCCACGCGGGGAGACTGCGGATTATCGCCTTGGTTGAAAAAGCGCCCGGCCAGGAGGCGGGTACCCGCAACAGAGAAGTAGCCGGGTGAAATTTCGTAGTAATAAGCGTTGAGCCTCGCATTGCTAAAGGAAAAGTCCGTCGTCCCCGGAGGAAAGATCGCTGTGGTTGATGTATCCACATAGAGTGGCGTGGAACGGCTATAGGCAGCCATGGTTACGCCTGGGATTTTGGACACCTCTTCGAGCAGCCGCTTTTGCACCTGCGGAATTGCGTCCTTTTCGTAACCGGCCAGATAGACATCGGTGGAAGCAAACATCACGCCTTCCGGCTGGATGCCAAGACGGAGGTTGAGCGTGCTCAGCAACGATCGGAGAGAAACGAGAGACGCAGTTACAAGCAAGCAGCATAGAGCAATCTGTATTGCCAATAAGACGTCGCGTAATGCCAACCTGCGGGACAGGACATCCGCCGAACCAGTTGCCTTCAGTGAGTGATTTGGGTCGGTCGTCCATACGAGCCGTGCGGGAAGCGCACCAAACAGAATTCCCGTGATCAGGGCGACCAGGACAACAGAGAGATATACCGCCATGTCCGGCTCAACCAGGAAGCGGGCGGGAAACTCCGACGTGGGATGCCAGGAAGAGAGAAGGCGCAATAGCGACCTGGCGAGAGTGGTGGCAATCAATCCGCCGAGGACCGCTACCATGGTGGATTCCGTCAGCAACTGGCGCAGGATGCGTACCCTGCTGGAGCCGAGGGCGATTCGTATGCCAAGCTCGCGCGCCCTGTCCGTCGTGCGTGCCGCGAATAGCCCGCCAAGATTGAGACAACCCGCGAGCAGGACGAGCACGGCCAACGACATCACGCCAAACAAGAAAGCATGGGCGGGTGGGCCCAGCATATCTCCCAGCAGTCCCGGCTTTGCGACTTGCCACTTTAAGGCTTTGCTAACGTCCGGATGTTCTCGAACTACCTGGGCGGCAATGCTCGCCAAGTCGGCATTCGCTGCAGCCGGCGTGACACCAACCTTAAGTCTGCCAATGAGCCACGCATTGCCATTGTGGCGGCCTTCGATCCAGTTGTAACCTTCAATCTGTGGTTCATCGTGAACGGGAACCCAAAAGTCGGGCCAGATGAGCTTCTCGGTGCCATGAAAGTACCTGGGGGCGACACCTAGCACGGTATAGACGTGTTTGTTCAGACGCACTATGCGTCCTACGACGCCGGGATCGCCTGCGAAGCGAGCTTTCCAGGCGTCGTAACTCAAAACGATATAGGGATCGCCGTCGATCTTGGTATCTTCCCGCGGACCAAAAAAGCGTCCCAGGAAAGGTTTCGCGCCGAGGACCTCAAAGTAATTACCGCTTGCTTCGTAACCCCAGGCGGGCTCCGCCGTGCCGCTGGTATCCAGCCCAACGCGACAAATGCGAAACATGGCCACGCCAGAAAATGTCCTATTCCGGTCTCGTATATCGACGTAGTCCGGATAGGACTGCGCCAACCCGCCTGGAGGCCCGATCTGCACCACCCGGTTCGGCTCCGGAACCGGCAGCGGATGCAAAACCAGGGAATCCAGGATGCCGAAGACAATTACGTTGGCGCCAATGGCCATTGTCAGGGTCAATACGGCGGTGAGAGCAAAGCCAGGGGAACGGCGCAGGTGACGGATCGCGTAGGAAATATCGCTCACCAGGTTCCACATTTAAGGTCCTCGCAAAAGACGGTTTCGGCTGGAAAATTATCAGCATCCGAACGTCCACAAGGGATTTCAGTCCAAGCTATAGAATGCAATGGATTTGCCTGGCCTCGCGTAAATTCGCTCCTGGAGCGAACCGTCCATTTCCGGAATCCCTGTTTTGGTTGTGGACACACGCGCGGGCGCGTACCCGGCGCCAGGAAACAACCTGCTCCTGACGCGATTCGGGATTCTCTGCTGAACCTGCTCGGACTAAAGCGTGATCGCTACCTGAATTCCGAGGATGGTTGCGTTTCTGGTGGAGTTGCCCGGAGCCTTCCATAGGTATTGGCCGTGGGGCGAGACGGCCAAATAGCGGGAGTGCAGCCATTGATAATTCAGCTCGAGAAATTGCTCGGTCGCCGAGGGCACAACGTATTTGCTCGATTGAGCACGGATCAGAGCGAAGGACAAGGTATCGTTCTTGCGCGCCGGAAAGAGCGCTTGATAACTCAACCCGGCTCCCCAAAACTGAGGGAATTGACTCACGGTGTCTTTGGAGTTGTGAGACCACGCACCCCACACTGAGGCTCCGCGAGTCGTCTGAGGACCATCCGGGCGAAAGATCATTTGCTGGCCCATAAGATAAACGCCGGTATAGCCCTGCGTGACGTTTAGCGGATTGATCAGGTGAGGAAAGGAATTGCTGTTGTGGAGCGCACCCAAGGTGAACTGCCCCGGCTTGCCCACTGATTTGTCTCTCTGGTTGCGCAAATAATCAATCTCGCCGATGGCGAGAACACCCTTGTTGCCTTCCTGAAGAGTGAAATCCGCGCCGTGATTTTCTCCATTGGCGGAAGGGACGTTGGTGTTGAAGGCTCCCGCTGAAACCTGGATGGAAGGAGTCATGTCCCAGGCGCCCTGCACGGCCCACTCGGTTCCAGTCGGGGGACCGAAGAAGGTTACGTCATTGGCGCCGAGGGAGTATGGGTTGGGATTGATGCCATAGGTGATGTAGTTCGCGAAGACGGGCAGAGAGGCAAAGCTGTTGGCGGCAGACAATCTGCCGGCCAGGATGGTTATTTTCCTGCCGGCGAAATTCTGTTGCAGATACATTTCTCCCAGGTAGAACAATGGAGCATAGAGACCCGAGGTGGGGATGGCGCTTCCGAGCGAAGCTGAGAGATTCCCGCCGGTCCCCCAGGACGCACCAACGTACACAGATAAGCCCTTGATCCCGCTGAGTTCCTTTAGATCTGCGCTGACGGCAAATGACAGCAGGCCGGCATAGGGCCATACCTGGTGCGGTCCCCCCGTGACATTCGTCTGGAGCGCGCCGATGTAGGATGCGGTGGGCGTCAGGCCAAGGTGCATGGCGGCCCTTCGGACCTGGTTCCAGCCACCGGCCAGGGTCTCATCCAGACCAAACACCGCATCGTTGCAGTAGTGCCGGCGGCGATGAGGATCGGCGGGATGGCGACACCCCAAATCGGCCGAAGTTGAGGGTGGACTTGCGGTTTGCTGGCCAACCAGGAGGCCAGGCCCCACGAGCACACACATCCCCAGCAGTGCGCGCGCGACACGCAGGACTGCTGGCAGGCGGACGCTCATTCCACCTAAGCCTCGTATTGAACGAGGGTGGCCATGCCCGCCGCCAGGTGCCAGAGCACGTGGCAGTGCACATACCACGTCCCGGGGTTATCGGCATCGAAGGTCACGGTTACGGTGCTCTTGCCGGGAACAAGAACCGTGTCCCGCAACGCTCCGCGCATGGACGCGCCGTCGATAGACGTCACCTGAAAGCTGTGACCGTGCAGATGCATGGGATGAGACATAGGGGTCTCATTGATGAAGTTCAACGAGACTCTCTGGCCCTGCTTTACGCGGACCAGAGGTTTCTGCGTGCCGGGAGCAGCGGTGTCGAATGCGACGCCATTGATAGTCCACTCGTAACGCGCCATGTTTCCCCCCCGGCGCAAGTCGAAGGTCTGATCCACCGGCCTTGCGGGGGGAGGATTCAGCGGCAGCAGGCGCTTTTCGAGATCAAGATTCAGGAATCCCGCTGGTTTCATATTCTTGAGGGGGAGCTTCCTGACTGCTGCGCCACGAGTGGCGAGGATGATTCCTGTTTGCTCCCGGGCAAACTCGCGGAGGGCAAGTATAGGAAAAGCCCCTTCATGGGGAAGTTGCACGCGTATGTCGATGCGCTGCGCGATGGCCAAGGGAAAGAGCGATCCGGTGACCGGCTCGACGGGCATGCCGTCAGTGGCAATCAGTTCCCCCTTCAGACCCTCCAGGCTCACAAAGTAGTTGGTGCCTGAGCTGCCGTTAATGATCCGCAGCCGTACTTTTCCGTTGTTCTCGACGGAAACGACTTCGGGATCCATCAAGGTGCGGTCGTTGGCGAGATAAGCGTCGTAGTCCACGTCGTTCGCGTCCGGCTTGTCCATGGCCATCGAGGCTTTCCGAGCACTCATGGGGCTCGACATCGGCGACGCGGGTTTGCGCAGCTTTGCGTAGATCTCGGGCGGAGGAGTGAAGCTGAAGTCGCCCAGGAAAAGGATGATTTCCTGCTCATCGCGCGCCTGATCGACTTTCCCATGAACGATGAGCGGCGCAGCGAGCAAAAAGGCCTCCTGCAGGCCGAGGTGAGAGTGCATCCAGTGAGTGCCGGAAGGCTTCAGCGGGAAGTAATAGCGATGGCTTGCACCCGGCTGGATGGGCGCCTGGGTAAGACCTGGCACACCGTCCTCATTGTTGGGCGGGTGGAGGCCATGCCAATGGATGGCTGTGGGCACGGGGAGCTTATTCTCAAGCAAAACGTCGAAGGGCTGAGCCGCGTTGAGGATCAGGCCGCTTTTCCCGTCGGCTAGCGCAAGGCCCATCATTTTGGACGATTTTCCATTGACCTCCACTGTGCGCATATCCGCCGCCATTCTGATGGCGTTGGACAGTGGCGGCATTGCTTCGGATGGGGCAGTCCCCTGCGCAGGCTGAGGCGAAGAAGTGGTGCAGCCGAGCATGCCAGCCGCCCCACAGGCAATGCCGGACGCAAGGAATGAACGCCGCGAGATGAAAGCAGACATCTATGACCTCTATACGCCCGATGAACGCACATGGCGGTTCGTCAGGTTGAACCTGGCTGGGAAAGATAGGCCATTTTAGAGTCTGGGCGCGAGAATGTGAATGAAAGTCGAATCAAATCGCTAACCGCCTAAGTGTGGCGGTTATTTGAGCGGCCAAGACCAGCCATTCAGCCGGCGATGAACTGCTGGCCTCCATCGATGTCATAGGTTGCACCGGTAAGGGCGGTGTTGATCATGATGTGCACGGCGAGAGCGGCGACGTCGGCGGCCTGGACAACACGCCGGATGGGAAGCGTGGCGCGCAGTTGATTGCGGCGGTTCTCGAGTTCGTCACCGAGGAGCGAGGCGGACAACGGCGTGTCGACGAAGCCGGCGGCGATGAGGTTGACGCGGACTGGCGCGAGCTCGAGGGCAAGAGTGGCTACTAGCCCGGGCCCTGCAAGAGTGAGTGCCGGCGTTATTCCCAGACCGATGGCCGGACGGCGCGCGTGGGTACCGCTCATAAACAGCAGAGTTCCTCCGGGTCTGACCATGGGGGCGGCGTTGCGGGCGACCTCAACAATCAACATCAAGTGGTTGTCGACGGCTGCGCGGACTTGGGCGAAGTCCATGTCAAGAAGGCGGCCGTAGTGGGGGCGGCCCGCAGTCACCATTACGTGGTCGATGGCCGGCAGGCCACGGAAGAATTGCTCGAGGGCAGCAGGTTCCGAGGCGTCAAAAGCGGCGTAGCGCTCTGCCCCGAGTTGGCCGGCAGCAAGGCGGAGGCGTTCAGGATCACGGCCGGTGAGGATCACGTTCGCGCCCTCCATGCCTGCTCGCCGCGCAGTTTCCAATCCGATTCCGGCGCTGCCACCGATCACGACGACGGTTTTGCCAAGGAGTTCCGGTTGCCGTTGACCGGCAGGATTTGTCGGGCTTTTCATTTGCTGACCTCAAGGGGCGTAGTGGGTAAAGACGAAATCGCGAGCTTTGACCGGTACATGGCAGGGGAAGCAGGTCTTGAGCGCGGCCTCAGAGACAGGTTTGCCATCGTTGAATTGCGCAAAACCCCAGCCGCCGGTCGCGGCGTATTTTCTGGAGTTCTTGACCATGAACTGAACGTTGGTTGGCTGGCCAGCCACAAAGGATTGAGTACGTCCAAAAACCTTGTTGTTTTCTTCCGACGGGACGTAACTCCAAGCGAGGCGGGCGATGATCGCTCCGTCGGGAAACGGCAGCTTGCCTTCGCGGTAGGCTTTGACGGCTATGTCGTTGCCCAGGATCGCGCGCAGGTCATTCAGATTACCTTCTTCGTGGGCCACCGAGATCAATCTCCAATCGCGGTATCCATTGGGAATTGTGATTCCGAAAATTGGGGCGGATTGGCCGGCCTGTCCCGACGGAGCCGAGAGAGCAACGCCCGCCAGCATGGCAACGGCAAAAAGCACGATTGCAATTCGTGTCATTGTGGGCATCCTGCAGACCTACGACGCAAGTAGAGATGTTCGCGGAGCTGGGAAAGTTTTGCGGATTTTCGTTCAGCTTGCTGGACGGTCTTATGGGGCTGACCTTCGCGGCAGTGCGTAGTCAAGCCTTGCGGCCAACGGACCAAAAGCCGGAGTCGCGCCCTTCCACAGCAGATCATCGACGGATGCAAACACAGGAATGTCCGTGCGCAGGGTGGCCAGCACGCGGAAGAGCAATGCCCGGTCACGCTCTGCAGCGAGGCGGGCGGCCAATGCCTTGGGACTGGTGACGCTGACACCCCACTCCCGCCAATCTTCCGGAATGGATTCCAAGTGGCCGAATCGTGCGAGCACGGCCGCGGTGGATTTGGCTCCCCACCCCGGCAAACCGGGGTAGCCATCGGACGAGTCGCCCACGAGCGCAAGATAATCCGGGATCGACGCGGGAGATACTCCAAATCTTTCAACCACGCCGGCCTCGTCACGAATGGTGTTCTTTCGCCGATCCATCTGCACAACCCGCGTTCCGCGCACACATTGGGCGAGGTCTTTGTCGGGAGTGCAGATAATCACCCGCTCGACGCGGTTGTCGTTGGCCGCGGCCGCGGCTCCAGCAGCCAAGGCATCGTCAGCCTCAAACTCCACCATAGGCCAGACGACGACTCCCAATGCAGTGAGGGCTTCCTCCAGGAGGGGGAATTGCGCCAACAGCTCGGGCTCGACTCCCTCTCCGGTCTTGTAGCCCGGGTACAAATCATTTCTGAATGATTCGATGACATGATCGGTGGCGACCCCGATATGGGTTGCGCCAGCGGCGAACATGCTCATAATCGAGGCGAGAACACCGCGAACCGCAGCTACCTCCTGCCCGGAGCTGTCGCGCATCTTGGGAAGCGCATAGTAGTGGCGAAATAATTCGTAGGTGCCGTCAACTAGATGAACTTGCATCGAAACCGATGTTAACGAATTTGCTGAGCGTCTGTTCTCCCGGCAAAGTATCGGTCAACACTCAATCACATTGAGGGCAAGGCCGGCGAGCGAAGTTTCCTTGTAGCGCGACTGCATGTCGAGACCCGTCTGATACATGGTTTTGATGACCTGATCGAGCGACACTTTATGGCCTTCCGACTCATTCATGGCCATACGGCTCGCGTTGACAGCCTTGACGGCCCCCACCGCGTTGCGCTCGATACAGGGGACCTGTACCAGGCCACCGATGGGGTCACAGGTCATACCGAGGTGGTGTTCCATGCCTATTTCCGCAGCATGTTCTATGCACTGATTGATCTCTATCGGAGTCAGCGCGGTTTGGTGTGGCCCGTTGATGGCGGAAACCAATCCCGCCGCAGCCATGGAACAGGCCACACCGACTTCTCCCTGGCAGCCGACCTCGGCTCCGGAAATGGAGGCATTCTCCTTGTAGAGGATGCCTATGGCAGCGGCCGTGAGGAAATAACGAAGGAGCCCTTCCTGACCGGCGCCGTTTACGAATTCCAGATAGTAGTGGGCAACGGCGGGCACCACGCCCGCTGCGCCATTGGTGGGCGCGGTTACGACACGTCCACCGGCGGCGTTCTCCTCGTTAACGGCCATGGCGTAGACGGTGATCCAATCAAGCGGGGCCAGCGGATCGCTGGAGCCACCCGCGCGCAATCGCGCTGCAAGCCCGGGGGCGCGGCGCCGGACCTTGAGGCCGCCAGGAAGAATGCCCTGGGTTTCGATACCACGCTGCGTGCACTCCTGCATGACTTGCCAGATGCGCAGGATGCGACGGCGGACTTGCTCTTCAGCGCCGGACCCGTCCATCTCCAGCAGCGCGCACTCATTCAAAAGCATCAGTTGGGGGATGGTCAGGTTGGCGGCGGCAGCTGTTTCCAGGAGCTGCTGCGCACTGTGAAAGGGGTAAGGAACCAACGGCCCCGGACTCATCGCCGGCTCCTGATTCAGCTCGTCGCCGGTGACGATGAACCCTCCGCCGATAGAAAAGAAGATGCTTTCCGCAAGTAAGCGACCGCCCGCTCCGAATGCGGAAAATCGCATGCCGTTGGGATGGGAGACGACATGGGCGACCGGATACATCTGATCGCGATGAAAGCGCAGGTGCACGGCCTGGTCGAAGGCGATCTTATGACCGCCCGGCAACTCCAGGGCCCCGGCTGCGCGAATGGCGCCAAGGATGTTCTCGATCTTCGCGGGATCGATCTCTTCCGGCGTCTCACCAGCGAGCCCGAGGAGGATGGCGCGATCGGTGCCGTGCCCGAGACCTGTGAGCGCTAACGAGCCGTATAGGTCAACCTGGATAAATAGCGTTTGAGGGATGAGGCCGGACGACTGAAGTCTGGACACGAAGCGGAGTGCTGCTCTCATGGGGCCCATGGTGTGAGAGCTTGATGGACCGATGCCGATCTTGAAGAGCTCGAAGAGACTATGCTTCAACGGATGGTTCCTCGCCGCGAACAATCAGCCGATAAACACGTTAGAACACTACAACGATGGTAACTTTCCGTTCGGGACGGCGAAACGAGATCGCAGTCTATCTCATGGCTAACCTTATAGACTCAAGAAGCCGTCAGAGGAGTCAAGCGAATTGCTCTTGCCCTGGTTGCAATACCCACGCCGTTCTCTGCGGTGCGCGCTCATTTGCCTGCTCGGATTTGGATTGCCCTCGGCTGCCGCACGAGCACAAGCGAAGCCCATCGTTCTGCAAGTTGACGCGACTACGATTGCACGAAAGAGGCTGTCTGCCCAGGAATCTTTTCCGCTAACCGGGCAGGAGGCGCACACGGTGGATCTCGAGTATCCCAAGTGGATTCCGGGAAATCACGCGCCCACGGGGCCGATCGCGAACCTGGTGAACGTGCATTTCTCAGTGGACGGCAAGAGTCTTGCCTGGGCGCGCGACCCTGTCGATATGTTCCGTTTTCACGTCGCGGTCCCCGCCGGAAGCAGTTTGCTGGTGGCCGAGTTTAGCCTGGTGGGCTCCTATACGTCGGGCGACGATTTTGGCCTGGGCAACGCTTCCACACCAGTGCAAGGCGATGTGAACTGGGACCAAATATTGCTATACCCTGCTGACTCGAACGCCGATGGGATTACGGTTTCCACTTCCATCCGGCTTCCGGACAAGTGGTCGTATGCTACAGCGTTGCCGCATCCATCGCCGCAGGGCGGCAGCATTCACTTTGATCCTGTCTCGCTCACGACGCTGATTGATTCCCCGCTGATGTGCGGCGCGTACATGCGCGAGTTCGACATAACGCCCAAAGGAGTTGCGCAGCATCATTCGCTGGACATTTTCGAACAGGCGCAGGAAGGGCTCAACGTAACGCCGGAGCGAATTGCCGCTTTTACCGACCTGGTGTCCGAAGCCGGGGAGTTGTTTCACACGCACCATTACTCGAACTATCACTTTCTCGTGGAAGCACAAGGCGATAGCAGCGACGGTCTGGAACATCAACAGTCCAGTGAGGAACAGATCCCATCCCTGGGAATGGTAAGCGGTGCATTTTCCGCCGAGTCAGGAAATCTTCTGGCGCACGAGATGATTCACTCTTGGAACGGGAAATTCAGACGGCCGGCGGGCCTGGCAACAAGCAATTACCAGCAACCGATGATTGGCGACTTGCTGTGGGTTTACGAAGGGCTAACCAGCTACTGGGCAGAGGTACTGGGGGCACGCGCCGGGCTCGAGACAGACGCCCAGGTGAAAGACCGGCTGGCGCTTTACCAGGCAGAGATGGAAACGCGCACAGGACGCGATTGGCGCGACCTACAGGATGTTTCAAGATCGGCCCAGCTGCTCTACTCGGCCGAGCAACCGTGGACAATCATTCGCCGTTCCACGGACTTTTACCGGGAAGGCCCTCTGCTATGGTTACAAATCGACAGCCTGATGCGGGAGAAGAGCAAGGGGGGACGCAGCCTGGATAGCTTCGCCGCCGATTTCTTCGGGCCGCCGGATGGGCCGGTTGGAGTGAAGCCCTACAATTACGAGGAGCTCATTGCCGCATTGAAGCAAGTGGTTGCGTACGATTGGGACAGTGTTCTGCAGAGTGACCTGCTGGCCTTGCGTCCCAAGGCGGTCTCTCCAGGCCTGGAGGCGGCCGGCTGGAGGGTGGTCTACAACGATGAGCCGAACCAGGCGGTGGCCGACGCGGAAGCCGTTTCGCAGCAAACCGATCTTTCTACGTCGATCGGACTGATCGTCGATCAGGACGGAGCCATTGTCGATGTTGTTCCCGACTCTGCCGCCGGCCACGCCGGGCTGACCCCAGGCGCGAAATTGATGGGCGTCAATCGCCGGGTTTACTCGGCCGATTTACTCCGCCAGGCAATCGTAAGCGCGGAGACGACACAGCAGCCCATCGAGTTGCTTACACTGACGAACAGCTTTTATGCCGACGTTTCTGTATCGTATGCCCAAGGCTTGCGTTCGCCACATCTTACCCGCATCGCAGGCAAACCGGATTTGCTGGCAGTCATTCTCAAAGCGCGCAGAAAGCGCTAGGGCGTGCATCTGGAAATGGTTTAGATCGGACACTCAAACAGCGCATGCCCACTGCCCACCTGCCCAAGAAATTCGGCCTGCTCAATGCGATTTCCATCAACATGTCCAATATGGTTGGCACGGGACCGTTCATTACGGTGCCGGCGATTCTGGCCACCATGGGAGGACCGCAAGCTCTGATCTGCTGGTTCATCGGGGCGCTGATCGCGATTGCCGATGGCCTGGTTTTTGCCGAGTTAGGGACCACGTTTCCCAGCTCCGGCGGGTCCTATACGTACCTGCGCGAGTGTTTCGGACGGGAACGCCTGGGACGCCTGATGGCCTGGTTGTTCGTATGGCAATTTCTATTCAGCGGCACACTGGAGATTGCCACCGGCACGGTGGGCATGGCGCTGTACAGCGGTTTTCTATTTAAGAGCCTGGTTGTGCATCCGTGGGCCATGCGCCTTTTGGCGGCAAGCTTCGCCTTGTTGGCCATGCTCTTGCTTTATCGCAAAATCGGCGATATCGCCCGCATCATGCTGGTGCTTTGGATAGGCCTGCTGCTGACCAGCGTGTGGGTGGTCTTCGCAGGCCTGCTACATCTGAACACCCGCCTGCTGTTCGACTTTCCTCCAGGAGCTTTTCATTTGGGCCTGCCGTTTCTGCTCGGTCTAGGCAATGGAAGCATGCTGGTGATGTACAACTTTCTCGGGTATTACAACATTTGCCACCTGGGCGATGAAGTGCGCGACCCGGGACGAGTCATCCCCAGAGCCATCATCGGATCGGTGCTTCTGGTGCTGGTGCTGGACCTGGGAATTTCCGTAGCAATGACCGGGGTTCTTCCCTGGCGGGAAATGATTGTACCCGGCACCCTGATTTACGACGCCGTGGGGTCGGTCTTCATGCAGCGGGTGGCCGGGTTCTGGGCTTCCCAATGGTTAACGGTGATGGTGCTGATCACCGCCTTCGCGTCGGTCTACTCCCTGATGCTGGGATATTCGCGCATTCCTTACGCGGCGGCGCTGGACGGCACCTTCTTCCGCTACTTCGGGAAGGTCCACCCGCGCAAGGATTTTCCGCACCGGTCTTTGTTGCTGGTGGGGATCGTGTCGGCAGTCGCCAGTCTGTTCGACCTGGTACAGATCATCACCGCCCTGCTCATGGCACGAATCCTCATCATGTTCGTGGGCCAGACTATCGGACTGCTCCTTTTCAGGAAGCAACATCCCGAAGCGGCACGCCCGTTTCGTATGTGGCTCTATCCCATGCCTGCATTGTTTGCCATGGCATGTTGGCTTTATATATTCCTGGTGCAGGCCTTCGAACCCGATGGCTGGCGTTACATGCTGTACGTTTTGGCGGTCCTGGTCAGCGGGATTGGCCTGTTTCTTATGCTGGCGTGGCGCCAGGGATCCTGGCCCTTCGTGTCCCAATTTGAATAACCCGACCGGCTACAATCCGCGCCCTTAAGGTAGTATTCTCACCCTCAAATTCGCGTGCCAAGATCGTGCCATTATGCGAGTCAACATTCGAGCCCGTCTGCCACAGCAGCATGCCAGTGATTTTCGGACCCTGCCCTTGTCCGTCACCATTGAGAACTCCCGCGGTCTCAAAGCCAACTATCAGCACGCCACCACAGCGGCAGAGTTGCTGTATCTGCTGGACAAGCGAACGGACCTCAATGCCGCCGTTCTGGACAGGTTCCGGGAGGAATTGAAGTTCACCAACGCCGCCAAGCTGACCGACATTGAAATGAGCGACGATGTACTGGAGCAGATAGGCTTTTTCATCTAGTTTGCTGCAAGGGACCGGGTGCGAGCCCACTCAAGTCAAAAACCGGGCTTGAATGGGGCACCCGCAAGTCCCTCAATCGGGACATAGGCAGCAATTTGTCCAGTCTTTCACCGAGGTTCTCTATTTTCTCGCCGCCTGCGATGCCCGCAGGCGGCGAGACTCATTTTCAGGCTGTTCTCCGATTGCTATATCCTTTCCCCTGAGCGACGACGGGCAAACAACGGAAGACAGCAAACAACGGAAGACAGAATGATTCGTACGATTACGGCAGGGCAACTACTGCGCGGGAACGAGATTGTCGAGTACCCGCAGATCACCATCGAGGACGGACGAATCGCCGGGATCGTCAGCCGGGAAAAGGCTGAGCGCGGCGATACCTTTCCGCAGGCTACGCTGGTACCAGCCTACGTGAATATTCACGTACACGGCGCTGTGGGCCACGACGTAATGGAAGGAAGCGCCGAGGCGCTGCAGCGGATTGGGGCCGCACTCGCAGGGCACGGGGTGGGAGGTTATTACCCCACTACTGTCACGTCTACCAGCGAAGAAACCCTGCGCGCCCTGGATGGGATCGCAACGGTGATCGAGCGTGAACCAGCGGTCGAGGCCGCGGTGCCGCTGGGAATTCACCTCGAAGGCCCGTTCCTCTCAGTGGCTAAGCGGGGCGCCCATACAGCGGCACTGCTGGTCGAGCCGTCGATAGCACTGTTCGACCGCTTTTGGGAGGCGGCGCGGGGACACATCCGCATCATGACGATCGCTCCCGAGCTAGCGTCCGCCGTGGAATTGATTGAACATGCCTCTAAGCTAGGCGTGGTCTGCAGCCTGGGGCACAGCAACGCGACCCTCCAGCAAGGCAAGACCGGCTTTTGCGCAGGTGCGCGCAGCGCCACGCACACCTTCAACGCCATGCGCAGCATGGATCACCGCGATCCCGGCATCGCAGCTTATGTGCTGGATCAGGATGCGCTTTATGCGGAAATCATATGCGATGGCATTCATGTCGATTCGTCCATGGTCCGGCTGTTCTGGAAGGCGAAGGGAGCGGAGAAGACGGTTTTGATCACTGACGGCATGGCGGCTACAGACATGCCGGACGGGCACTACAAGCTCGGCGACATGGACGTGGAGGTGAGCAACGGCCGATGTTCATCGGCGGGATCGCCCGGCGTGCTGGCAGGGAGCGTGTTGACCATGGATAAGGCGGTGCGGAACTTCTCATCCTTTACCGGCGCCAGCCTGGTTGTCAGCGCACAAGCAGCGGCGCGAAATCCCGCCAGGCTTATGGGAATCGACGATCACTGGGGGTCAATTGAAGTGGGGCGGGAGGCGAACTTTCTTGCTCTATCGCCAAATGGCCAAATCCTGCAGTCTCTCCGGGCCGGACGATCATTGCCAGGATAGAACTTGTCTCATATATGGGTCTGCGGCTTCTGGTTGGACCCTGAGCCCCGCTTCGAGGGCGGGTCTCTTGCGCGGCCTCTCCGAAATTTGTCTATGTATGAGACCAGTTCTAGGCCAGGCCAGCGAATCACGTTAACAAAGCTTAATCTCATCTTCCCAACCCAAGGCCCGGGCGACCTGACTCGCCAGGCGAAGCGGGTCAAACGGTTTAGGCAGAATGGCGGCCACGGGCAGATGCGCTAGAGAGCCATCCTGCAATGCTTGCACCTTGGCTGTCAGCAACACGATGGGGATGTGGCTGGTGGCGCGGACGCTCCTGAGTTTTGCCAGCACCGCGGGCCCATCCATAGCCGGCATCATGACATCGAGCAGAATGGCGTCCGGTTGATTGCTGGTCGCGCTTTCGATGGCCTGCGCGGCGCAATATGCTTCAGAAACATCCCAGCCCGCCATGGCGTGGAGACTGCGTGCCGCGGCCTCCCTTGTTACATCGTCGTCGTCCACAACCAGAATGCGCCTTTTCACATGACTCTCCTGATAGGGGCACAAACAAGGTACCCCAATCCTCAGGAACAAGAGCTTCCACTTTCGTGGCGATTACTGTGTAAAGGTGCGGGATGCTGCTTTTTCAAGGAGTTACTGGAGAGCTGACGGGAACATTCGGAGCGGCTTTACAGCCTCTTCCTCGTCCTCGTCCTCATCGTCCTCATCGTCGTCGAGGTCTTCATCCTCCTCCTCGTCTTCATCCTCGTCGTAATCTTCTTCGTCCTCATCCTCGTCGTCATCTTCATCATCGAGGTCGTCATCGTCGTCCACATCGTCGACGTCTTCATCCTCATCCTCGTCTTCTTCCTCATCGAGGTCGTTGAGCGATTTGCGAAGGTCGAGGGTAAGGTCAAAGGTAGGGTCGAGGGTAGGGTCGAGGGTAAGGTCAAGGGAAAGAAGCTGGCGCGGATCCTCCATGTCTGCAAAATTGCCGGCATAGCCTTCATAGTGGGGGAGCGATATTAGGGGGATTGACACGATTAAATTTCTCCTATGCCTTAAATGTAAATGGCGCAAGCCGCGCCCAAGTTTTCTCCACGCTTGGATGCCGCCGGGACACGATCGTCGCTCGAAGGAGCCGAGAATTTTCGTTTTCGGCATGTGGTACTTTTCTTAACATTCGTCCGGTGATCCCGGCAAGTGACCCAACCCGGAGTTATTGCTTTTATGGCCGATATTCCCACCACCTCTTTATTACTGATCGATGAAACCCGCCAGGAAGAGATCTACATCTCACACTCCCCATTTACTATCGGCCGGCTGCAGGATCGTGACCTGGTATTGGGGCACGCCTTTATCTCCCGGGACCACGCCGCGATTGTCTATGAGAAGGGCCACTTCGTCGTAGTTGACAAGGGCAGCCGCCACGGGACCTTTCTCAATGCCAAACCGCTGGTGGAACGCCAGCAACTCAAGCCTGGCGACGAGATACGTCTAGGCTCTTTGAATGGCCCTTCCCTGCGTTTCGGCCCAGCGAAGGAGAACACATCGACGATCCACAAGCTGCTGGACGAGTTGCATGCGATTTCAACGCCCGTCTCCGACCTGGAAAAGCTGAGCTGGTTTCTGAGTGCGGCGCAGCGGTTGAATACGACCGGGGCAGTCAATGAAATTCTGGCAACGCTGGTGGAAACGACCCTGGAATTGACCCAGGTTGAGCGAGGCTACGTGTTTCTCAGGGATGCGAGTGGCCAGCTCAAACTGGCTGCGGGAAGGAACCTCAAAGGGGATCGCCTGGAGGACGATTCAACGATTTCTCATAGCGCCATCGCGCAGGCCTGCAAAGCAAACAAGTTCATTGTCACCGACACATTGTCGGCGGAAGCAAATCCGCGCACCGAAAGCATGGTGCAGCAGAGTATTCGCATGGTGTACTGCATTCCGCTGCGCAAGCGCACGACCGGCCCCGAATTTCAGGAGAAAGACATCCTTGGGGTGTTGTACCTGGACAGCCGGCTGCAGCCGGGCAAACTGAGCCAGGTTGACAATGATCTTCTGGAGACGATCTCGACCGAAGCCGCGGCGCTGGTAGAGAACGCATCTTTGGCCCAAGCAGAAGAATCGGCGCGCCGCTACCGGGAAGAGCTGAATATCGCAGCAGCCATTCAACAGGGATTGATGGAATTTGCCATTCCCAACCTTCCCTACGCCAAAGTGAACGCGCGCAGCGTTGCCTGCAAGGAAGTCGGAGGGGATTTCTACGACGTCATTGCAACCCCGGGCGGCCTGTACATCGTGATTGCCGACATTTCCGGGAAAGGGGTCTCGGCTGCGATTCTGGCCTCAACTCTGCAAGGCCTGCTTTACGGCTTGTTGCTTGCGGGCCAGCCACTGGCCCAGATCGCGGATGTGGCGAATCGCTATATATGCGAAAAGAATGTGCAGAAATACGCCACGATGATCCTGGTGAAGCTGGAACCCGACGGCTTCCTCGAATACGTGAATTGCGGGCATGTGCAGCCGATTCTGACGGAGGGCTCCGGCATCCGGCGCCTGAGCAATGCCAACATGGTAGTGGGTTTGATCGAGGAGGCGACGTTCAAATCCGAGCGCCTGCATCTCAATGCCGGGGATCGGCTCGTTCTGGCCACGGATGGTGTTACGGAAGCGGAAAGCACAGACGGCGAATTCTTTGGCGAGGAACGGCTGCAGGACGCAGTGGCGGCGTCAACCATCGAGGGTGTGCTGAGAACGGTTGAAGCTTTCATGAGCGGCGCCCCGCCTAACGACGATTTCACGATGTTGGAAGTGGTTTATAGCGCCTGAAAAGAGGACGAAGGATGGCACTCGATTCCGGCTGGCGTCAACGACTGTTTTTCTGCAAATTCTTCAGCGCCCCAAATTCTTTAGCGCCCATTGCGCGGCCCAGTAGCCACACATGCCATGCACCCCACTCCCTGGAGGGGTGGAGGACGAACATAGATAGACTCCGCGTATCGGTGTGCGGTACTGCCGCCAGGTTGGCCGGAAGAAGAACTGCGAGCCGGCAACGGAACCTCCGCTGATGTCTCCGCCCACCAGGTTTGCATTCCACGCTTCCATTTTCGTTGTAGTGAAAACCGCCCGGCCCAGGATGCAATCGCGAAAGCCGGGGGCAAAACGCTCGACCTGGGCTTCGATGAGCTCCAAGGCCGATCCAGCCCAGCCATTGGGCACGTGACAGTAGGCCCAGGCGGTATGCTTGCCGGCGGGCGCCCGGGATGGATCAAAGAGGCTAGGTTGGGAGAGAAGGACAAAGGGACGGCTGCTGATCGCTCCCCGGGCCGGGGCCTGCTCGGAAGCGGCAATCTCGTCAAACAGACCGCCCAGGTGAACGGTGCCCGCACGCAGGCACTCGCGCGCTCGCCAGGGGATCGGCTCAGCCAGGGCCCAGTCCACCTTAAAGACCCCCGGACCATAGCGGTAGCGCTCAAGCTTACGACGGAAGGAGGCGGGGATGTCCTCCCCACCCAGAGTGAGGAATTGCCTGGGAGTTACATCCAGCAGGATGGGCTTATCGAGGTCTTGTAGCGACAGGACCGGCGAATTCGTAGAGACGACGCCCCCGGCATTCCGCAGGCAGGTCACGAGTGCGTTGGCGATGGAATGGGCTCCGCCCCGGGGAATGGGCCAGCCGACGGCGTGGCCGGCTATCCCGAGAACCAGCCCAAAGGCGGCGGAGAGAGGCGACTCCAGGGGGAGAAAGGAATGCGCGGCCAAGCCGGCAAAAAGGGCGCGCGCACGGATTCCCTGGAAATGACCCTCAGCCAGGGCACGAGCGGAACGGAGGCCCAGGAGGCCGAAGCGGGCCATAGCGAACGGATGGCGGGGCCACCCGATAGGCTTAAGCAGGTCATGGTGGAGGCCGCCGTTCCAGGCGTCCAGCAGCGGACGGAAAAGATTGCGGTAAGCGGCGGAGTCGGTTCCCAGCTGGCCGGCCGTGTTCAGAATATCCCGTTCGAGGGTGACGGCTGTTCCATCGTCCAGGGGGTGTGCCAACTCGGTGCCAGGATAAATCCAATCGAGACCGGCTTCGGCCAGAGGCAACGTGGAGAAGAATGGGGACGCGACCGCCATGGGATGAACCGCCGACCCCAGATCGTGGATGAAGCCGGGAAGCGTGAGTCTCGCCGAGCGCGCGCCTCCGCCGGCCACCGGCGCTGCTTCGCGCACGTTTACGGCAAGGCCCGCCTGGGCCAAGACAATGGCTGCAGCCAAACCGTTGGGACCTGCTCCGACGATGGTGGCGGTAGAAGGCACGATCAGAAACCAATCATAAGCAGCTTGAATCAGAAGAAGTATGGAAACGTTACTCAAGCAGTCTGCTGGAACTTTTACGCTAGGTGGGGACCTCACAGTCAACCGGCTTGGATTTGGCGCCATGCGCATCACCGGCCCCGGTATTTGGGGTGAGCCCGAGAACCGCGAGGAAGCACGCAGGGTGCTGCAGCGCGCGGTGGAACTTGGAGTCAACTTCATCGACACCGCGGACGCCTATGGTCCGGAGGTCAGCGAGGATATCATCGCGGAGGCTCTCTATCCGTATCCGAAGGATTTGGTGATTGCTACCAAGGGTGGTTTTGCCCGTTCCGGACCGAATAAATGGGAAGCCGTCGGACGGCCGGAATATCTGAGACAGTGCGTCGAAATGAGCTTACGCCGCCTGAAAGTGGAGCGGATCGAGCTGTATCAGCTGCATCGTATCGACCCTAAGGTGCCGGTAGAGGAGAGTTTGGGGGCGCTCAAAGATTTTCAGAAGGCGGGCAAGATTCGGCACATCGGTTTGTCGGAAGTATCGCCCGAGGAGGTTGATCGAGCACGCAAGACAGTGGAGATCGTCAGCGTGCAGAACCAATTCAACCTGAGCTTCCGCAAGCACGACAAGGTTCTCGAATACTGTGAGCGTCACAAGCTGGGATTTATTCCATGGTTTCCGGTCGCGGCGGGGAAATTGGCGCAGCCCGGCGGTCCTCTGGATAAGGCCGCTCATCAACACCGGGCAACTGTGGCACAAATTTCGATTGCATGGCTGCTGCATCGCTCGCGGGTGATGCTGCCGATTCCGGGGACTTCGTCGGTGAAGCACCTGGAAGAGAATGTCGCGTCGGCAGATGTGCACCTCTCCGCCGAAGAATGGAAGGCGATCGAGGACGCCGCGGACAAGCTAAAGGGGTAGGCAAGTGCCGGTGGGTCCGGTTGCGACTTCCGGTCGCCCCCAGTGGCTAAAGCCACTTTTCTTTCAGACTTGACGGCGGGGCTGAAAGAGTCTGCGTGAGAACTCGGTCACCAGCGACCAAAGATCGGGTGCCCCATCCTTCGCGCTTTCTGCGAAGGGTGGGATAAGCAGAAGTTGCTTGGAAGGGCCTCGGGTGAAGAGCAGTGGCATCCCACCCTTCGCAAAGTACGCGAAGGATGGGGCACCCAAGCACACCCAAGTATCAAAGTCCCGGGCTGAAAAGCCCCCGCCCCTTCAACTACAGACTGTGAAATTCCGTGGGTTAGCGAGCCGATGCCACCCGCAGCAAAGTCTGGGTAATACGAACGGCGGCGCGTGCCGAGCCGCTCAGGGAGCCTGAAACTTTGCTGACTCCTCCGGCTCGTTTGCGACAGCTCACGGGAATCTCCCGGATGCGCAAACCACACTGCGCGGCGCGCATTTGCATTTCCAGGTTCCAGCCATAGGTTTCTTCACGCATAGCCAAACGGTTGAAAGCTGGGCGGGTGATGGCACGAAAAGGCCCCATATCGGTATAGGAAACGCGATACAACAAACGGAGAAGAATTCCTGCGAGCCAGCCGGCGAAGATCTGCGAGGCCTGCATGCTCCCCGGCTCGCGAGTACCGCGCATTCTTGAACCGATCACGAAATCGCAATCGCCGGCCAGGATCGGCTGCAGCAGGAGTTCCATTTCGCCGGGCACGTCGCTCCCGTCGCCATCCATGAAGACCAGGACGTTGCCCTGAGCAGCAGCGGCTCCAGCAGCGCAAGCACGGCCATAGCCCCGCTGTGGCGCGGAGACGACCCTGGCGCCGGCGGAGAGCGCCTCGGCTGCTGTCGCGTCGGTGCTGCCATTATCGACAACGATGCATTCGCGGATCAGGTTCCAGGGCATTTCGCCGATCACGGCTGCGATATTCTCCGCTTCGTTCAGCGCGGGAATTACAACCGAAACCTCGGCCAAGATCAAAGGCTCCAGCGAAGGCCGCAGTTGGAACAGGACGGAGGCGGCTCCGGGCTCAACAGCGCGCGACGGAAGTCCTGGTACTTATCCCCGTTCCAGATTTCGCGCATGGTTTGTTGGGTGGCGTCGCCCAGCGTGAAGCTCTCATAGCCACGCATGGAAAAGGGCGCGATGCAACAAGGGAGTGCCCGTCCGTTGGCGGTAATGTACATCAGGCTCCAGGGACGGCGGCATAGGGACCACGGGCTGTCATCCTTCCGCTTCCTGATGCTCTCTCCCGGTTCGGCCGCACCGGATGCGCTAAAGAGGACGCCTAATTCGCGAGCGACGGCTTCTGCTCGTTGCAGAATCTCTTCCTCCTGGCGGGACGTGTGTTCAAACAGCGCGGACTCAGGCCGCGCCAGTCCCTGCCCTTCGGGAAGATAGACCATGCGCTGCAGGTAGACCTCCCTCACCCCAAGTTTATCCGCCAGACGGACAAAAGCTTCCAGCTGCGCCAGCGTCTCGCGCAAGCCGGTGAGCCACAGGGAGACACGCGGCATCTGGGTTTGATTCTCACGCTGCATGGCAATGAAGTTGCCGACGTTGGTCACGATGCGGTCGAACATGTCTTTGCCGCGAACCATCTGGAAGACAGAAGACTCGGCCGCGTCCAGCGACACGCGCAATTCATCCAGGCCGGCATCCATGAGAGCCCGGCCATTGGGCCGGGTCAACAACGTGCCATTGGTGTTGAAGAGCACATAGATGCCGCGATCCTTCAAATAGCGGATCATGCGGGGCAAATCCTTGACCAGCATGGGCTCTCCCACTCCGTGCAAAACAACCCGGGAGATTTTAGGAAATTGGTCGATGATGCTGGTGAACAACTCCCACGACATATCCTTCTCGGGCTCCAACTCTTCAAAGGTGCGGGGGCAGGTAGTGCACAAGAGATTACAGCGGTTGGTGGTCTCGAGATAAAGACACACCGGGTCCGCTTCCATGATCACTGAGAGCTGGTCTTCCGGCTTCTCGAAGTAACGCCGCATGTCCTGCCGCGGTAGTACAGAAAGACTGTCGCTCATGAGTTCCTCGCGTAAACAGCAAATGCTCCCGGCGCCGGCGATCGCGCGGCCAACCGGTTAGCGCCCATGCACCACAGGGTCAGCAGCGCCGTAGTGCCATACAGCCATTCAAACATGTAGTACATGGCCGGTCCGGGATTAGCAAGTTGCGTGGTGTAGAGATAAAAACATGCTGTAGTGAAATAAAGCATCGGGGGGTATGGGATCAGACACAGAAAGGGCAGCAACCAAAGGTAGTACCAGGGATAGTGAGAAGAAAAGAGCAACAGGAGAGCGGTCGCGATGACAAAGCAGGCGCGGACCGCAGCCAATTTTCCGGTCTCGCTGCGAAGAAACGCCCAGATTGCCAAAGCGGACATCAGCAATGCGGCAAAGGCATAAAATGCGCCCGTGGGAAGGGACTCGCGATGGAGGGTATTGCGGGCCAGGCTGAGCAGGAAGTAGCGGCTTCCGGATTGCAATCCTTCTTCCCTGGCATAGTCCGGCAGGAAGCCGAGCACATGGGAACCCACGCTGGAATAACAGGCATACCCGGCGCCAACCATGACGGCAATCGCGGCCGGCCCTCTCCAATTGCGCCAGTCACTGCGGCGGTAGAGCGCAGGAAATACAGCGATGGGGTAGAGCTTGATCAGAGTAGCGGCGGCCAGAGCGGCTCCGATCGCTATTGGTTTTCGGCGGAAATAAAAGAGCAGCGCGAGGGCGATCAGGGGAAGGGCAGCGCCGTCCACATGGCCGCTGCTGCCGACTTCCCAAAAGATCATGGGATGCCAGGCGTAAATCAAAACCTGTTCCCGGGGCAGGCCAACCGCTGCCAGCAGCCTGACCAGGATCCAGATGGTGAGGGCTTCCAGGGCCGTCATGGCGGCCTTCATGGTCACGACCGATGTTCCGATCCTGGTAATCAACAGAAAGATCGCCTGGGCTCCGGGAGGATAGATGGTGTGGGCGTATTCCCGGCGATTGATGTGGGGGTAGATGTTCGCATCGCGCAGGAAAGCCAGACGAGAGTCAGCCGGGATATAGCGGAATGGGTTGATACCGGCAGCCTGTACTTTTCCATCCCAGACATAGCGGTAGATGTCGCTCGAGAGGAAGGGTGGCGAGAAGACGCAGATCAGCCTGCAGCCGAGGGCAAAGGCAACGATAATCGGCAAGGTCCACCGGTTCGCCGGACGATTCAGCACCACCCAAACCGAGACGAGATATCCTAGCGCCTGGTACATGTCAACCAGGCCGAAGCCAATGACAAAGTGATGAATTTCGTTGACTCCCTGGCGGCAGAGGGCGAGCAGCCAGAGACCGAGCAAGGCTAACGCTACGTTGGTCGCCGATTGCCTGGTCAACATGGACAGACCGCCCGCAATTTCTGGAGGAATGCGCGGGTGTGCGTGGCGTCATATCCAGCGACGCCGGAAGCCAGCTCGCGCTCGAGGCGTTCGAGGGCCGCGGCGTCATCCACGTCGTACCACGAGGGAAGAAGTTCGGATTCCAGGCCGATTTCGTTTGCCCGCGCCAGGGTCTGCGCAAAGACTCGATCTGTGCTCCAATCGATGCGCTCGAACAGGCCCCGGTGCGGGCGCTTGACGCCGATCAGGTAGTAACCCCCGTCTTCGCAGCCACCAAGCACCATGCGATCACCGGCACGCGAAAGCTTCTCGATAGCCAGCGACAAAGCTTCCTGGGGCAGGGTCGGGCTGTCGGAATCGAGGAGGCAAACGGCGCTAAAACCACATGCAAACAGATCTTCGCAGGCATAGAAGAGCCGCTCTCCAAAACCGTCGCCGCGCTGCGCCAGGAGCTGGAAATCAGGCGGTAACAAGCCATCAAAGGCGGCTTCATCGCCGACCGGGGTGTAGGCCACGAGACCCGCGCCTAGGCCGGAGCTTGTGTCGGCTTCACAGGCTGCGGAAAAACTCGCCGAAGCAACGAGCGAGGCGCTAGATAATGTATCCCTGCCTAGACAAGTGGCTACGCCTGGCAGGCTTGTCGAGCCGCTGCGTTGTTTTTCCGCAGCCTGTTCAGTCGCCTGGCGGATATTTTCCGCCGTGTCGCGAAGAAAGCAGATGTTGAGATCGGAGGCCTGTTCGGGGGTCAGCGGGGGCGAGAGCCGAGTCTTTACTCTTCCCGGGCGCGGCGCTTTGGCCATGATGGTGAGGGCGCATGCGCCCGCGCCAACTGCTGTTTCGCCAGGTTGAAGCACCTTGTAGAGCAAGTTTTAAGAGCTCCGGTCGCAAACCGCGTACTGATACCAATTGTCCTGCCAGAGGCTCACGGTGCTCCAGGGCTGCGATGCGATCAGGGACTCGAACTCGTGCTGTTTCAGGACGGCCGTATGTCCGGATTCATGAAAGGATGTGCTCCAGTTCCCCGTCAGCCGAGCAAACGCCTGCATTCCCCACAGTGGCAGCGCTGCGCGCAGGGCCGAGGTGGGTTCAGCGATGAAGCAGCGGCCTCCGGGGCGAAGAGCGGAGTGTATCTCACGAAGGGCCTGAGGGCGGTCGCCCACGACCATCAACAGGCGAGAAGCAACAATGGCATCCACCGGCCCCAGCGATTCGGAAAGCGTCAGTACATTCGCTTTCACGAATTGACAGTTCTTCAGGCGGCGGATATCTGCCCGGTCCTTGGCACGCGAGAGTAATCGCTCGGAGAGGTCGACGCCAGTAATGCGGATGTCAGGAAAGCGCTGGGCAAGGCTGCAGGCGTAAAAACCCGGGCCGCAGGCTAATTCAAGGAGGTGGGTTTCGGGGCCGGGCTGAATCCCTGGCCAGAGGGCGTGTGAAATTGCCGCCGTATGGTCGCGGAACAAATGTTCGCGACAGAATGCATAGAACCAGGAACATCGTTCAAACAGACTTTCGCAGTCACTCCGCAGGGGACCGGGATATTCTGCCCCGAGATTTTTTGTGGCCATCGTGTAGGTCCAGTTTCCTCGATCTTAGTCTTCGTGGCCTTCGTACCGCGGTGAAGGTTGCCTCCACCCGGCATCATACGCCGAACGGCAAGGGGAGGCTGCGGGCATGCACTGTGACCGTTTGATGCCGTAGAAGTTACATCTACCGATGCAAATACCAGGGAATATTCAACACCACGATGTTCTGATTGCCTTTCAGGAGCAGCATCAACTTGAGCAACTGAGCGCGCTGATTGTGCATAATGTTTTCCCACCAATGTTTAACGACCAACTCCGGGACCAGCACGGTGATGGTGCGGCCCGCGTGTTCCTGCCCCATTTTAAGAACATAGTCCACTACCGGCGAGATGATCGTTCGATAGGGCGACTGTAAAATGACGAGCTCGGGGACCGACAACCCAGCAGACTGGATGGGGGCGACGACGTTGCGCTGCCAAAAATCTTCCAAGGGCTGGTTGTGTTCTCCACAATCGACGTGGACGGCGCGCACATCGGGGGAGAGGGCTATCGCGAAGCGGATGCCTTTCTCAGTGATTTTGCTCCAACGATCCAAGGGGACAATCACGAACGGAGGCTTGACCCCGGTGACATCCAGCGGACTGTCATCCTGGGTTTCGGCATCGACTCCCTCATAGTGTTTCTTGACCATGCTCATGGTCAGGATCATCAGCGGAATCAGGAGCGCGGTGACCCAAGCGCCGGCGGTGAATTTGGAGACCAAAACAACCAGCAGGGTTAAACCGGTGGCGGTCGCGCCGATCCCATTGACCAGCATCTTCAGCTGCCAGCCGGAACCCTGCTTCCGCTTCCAATGCATGACCATGCCTGCCTGGGAAAGAGTAAAGGCCAGGAAGGCGCCGATGGCATAAAGGGGTATCAGACGGTCGGTCACCCCGCGAAAGAGGATCAATAACCCCGCGGTGAGGAAGACCAGGCCGTAAACACCCGCGGAATACAGCAGGCGGCGGCCGCGCACGGCGAACAGATGGGGTAGATAGTCATTGGCCGCCGCGGCGCGGGTGAGGCGGGGAAAATCCGCGAAAGCGGTATTGGCCGAAAGCGAGAGCACCAGGAGGACGGAGGCGATGGTGACGTAGTAGAAAATTCCGCGCCCGGCGACGGCCGTGGTGAGCTGCGACAGGACGCTCTGGTATTTGGGCCCTTCGGGGTCGGTGGCGCCGATCCCGTATGCCCGGCACATGAAGGCGATGCCCAGCAGCAGGATGATGAGCAAGACAATGATGATTGTCAGGGTGCGCCTGGCATTGCGAGCGGTGGGATCGCGAAAGGCCATAACGCCGTTGCTCACAGCTTCGACGCCAGTCATGGCCGTGCAGCCGCTGGCGAAGACCTTGGCCAGGAGGAAAAGACTTAATGCGGTTGTGGCCGGTGGCAGCTGGGGCACGGTCATTACCGGCCGCGGGTGGCCACCCGTCGCGATCACGTGGAACAGCCCAAGCAGGATCACGATCAGCAGGCAGCCGACGAAGAGATAGGTGGGGACGAGGAACGCGACGCCAGTGTCGCGAACGCCACGCATGTTGACGAAGCTGAGGACCACGAGAATCAGCAGGCACAAGGCGAGGGTATGCGGGTGCAAGCCGGGCACGGCAGAGACCAGGGCGCCTACGCCGGCTGAGATGCCAACCGCCGCCGTCAGAACATAGTCGATCATGAGCGCGGATGCAGCTAATAACCCGGCGTGGGGGCCGAGATTCTCCGAGGCAACGGTGTAGGAACCACCGCCGCGGGGATAGGCCTCGATGGTCTGGCAATACGAGAAGTACACGATGATGAGCAGCGCCACGATGGCGATGACCACCGGGAGTATGTAGTGGAGACCCATCAACCCTAGCGGAATGAGCAGGGTGAGTGCAGCTTCCGGGCCATATGCCGCCGAGCTCAGGGCGTCGAGCCCAAAGATTGGGACGCCGGCGGAGGGGCCGATCTGCTCTCCTTGCTCTTCCCAATTGGCCAAGGGACGGCCCATCAACAAGTCAAGTATCGCCATGCTGGTATTTTGCGCCAAAGATCGCGCGGTTTATGTGAACGATGGACTACTTGCCGGCGGGCGCTGCAGCGCGAAAGTGGTTGGCGCGCTCGAATTCTTCGCGCAATTCTGGTGTTTTCAGATTTTCCCGCAGGAGGGTGAGGCGCTGCTCCATGGATAACAACGCGGCGGCGATTGGTTCCTGGTTGGTGTGGGCAACGTCGCGCCACATTGAGTAGGGGCTGGCTCCAAGGCGAGTCATTTCCCGCAGAGCGCGTCCGCCGATGGCGCGCAGATCGGGCGCGTCTCCGAAGCGATCTTCGAGCATTGCGCTCAAGGCTGTGGCGACAAATTGAGGCAGATGGCTGACCCAGGCACAAACCTCATCGTGCCGGGCAGCCTGAATGTCCATCGTGCGACAGCCAAAGCGCTCCACCCAGGAACGCCACTCGGCTGCTAACGGGTGAACGGCAAATTCCGTGAAGAGCCAGACCGCATGGTTAAAAAGCTGGGCGTCCGCATGAGCGGCGCCGCTGACTTCTTTGCCCGCCATGGGATGCCCGGGAAGGAAGCCGGCCTGGCCTGAAGCACCAAATAGGGGTTCTGCGCACTGGGCGATCGCGACTTTCACGCTGCCGACGTCGGTCACCAGTTGGTGGGGCTTGAGGACGGGGGCGAGCTTTTCCATCCAGTCCTGGATGGCAAACACCGGGCCGCTGAGGAGCACGAGATCGCTGGTGGCCGCGGCGTCCAGCGGATCGCTCGCAGCCAGATCGACGGCTTCCCGTTGCAAGGCGATCTGCAGTTGGGATGGGTTGCGATCCCAGCCAACAATCTGGCCGGGGAAGTGGGCGGCGCGCAGCGCCAGCCCGGTTGAGCCGCCAATCAGGCCGGTGCCCAAAATCATGACGCGTTGAATGGTCATCGCAAAATCACGACTCTTCCGTTCCCAACAGAATTGTCATCCGATTCCTAACGAATCAGGGAGTCACCGGAACTTCGGACCTGACGTTTCTGCCTACAGCCGTGGCGATGATGCGCAACTGATCCATGAGCTTGTCAAATTGATCCGGGAAGAGCGACTGTGCTCCATCCGATAACGCCTTGTCAGGGTTGGGGTGCACTTCAATCAGCAGGCCGTCACAGCCGGCCGCGACTGCCGCGCGAGCCATAGGCGCCACTTTGTCGCGCCGGCCCACGCCGTGAGAGGGATCGGCAAGCATGGGCAAATGGGAGAGCTTTTTGATCACCGGTATGGCGGAAATGTCCATGGTGTTGCGGGTATAGGTTTCAAACGTGCGAATGCCACGCTCACACAGCATTACTTCGTAATTACCGCCGGCCAGGATGTACTCGGCCGACAACAACAGTTCTTCGAGCGTGGCCGCAATGCCGCGCTTCAACAGCACCGGCTTGCGCACCAAGCCAATTTCGCGCAGCAGATTGAAGTTCTGCATGTTGCGCGCGCCCACCTGCAAAACGTCGACATAGGGCAGCATCAGGTCGATCTGCGAGATCTCCATCACTTCGCTAACAATCAGCAAGCCGGTTTTATCTCCGACTTCCTTGAGGAGCTTGAGCCCCTCCAGGCCGAGACCCTGGAAGGAATAAGGGGAACTACGAGGTTTGAAAGCCCCACCGCGCAAGAAAGAGGCGCCGGCGGATTTTACCTGTTCGGCGGCGGTGAAGATCTGCTCCCGCGATTCGACCGAGCAAGGTCCAGCCATGACGACAATTTCATCGCCGCCCACCGCGACGCCGTTAGGAAAGCGGACGATTGTGCCCTCCGGACGGAAACCGCGGCCAGCCAGTTTATAAGGCGAGGAAATGCGCACAACTTCGGATACGCCAGGCAGCAATTCGAAATCCTTGTGATCAAAGTGCGAAGGCGTGCCTACGCCGGCCAGGACGGTCTGGACTGTTCCAGTCGTGCGGTGAACATTGAAGCCCACCTGAACGAGGCGTTCGATCACTCCCTGGATATCTTCCTCGGTCGCTTTTTCGTGCATGGCAACAATCATGGTTACTTTCCTGTCTCTCTTGACTCCGACGCCAGCTCATCTTTCTGGATCGCCCGCATCACATCGATGATGCGTTCGTAAATGTGGGTTAGTTCGATATCCGGCAGCGGGCCCCTATTCTCCGCGCGAACGTTTTCGAAAATTACGCGCTCCCGGTTGGGCTCATATACGGGAATGGCAGTCGAACGCTTCAGCTTGCCGATTTCCAGCGCGGCGTGGGCACGGGCGCTGATCAGGGCTACGATCTGGCGATCCAGTTCATCAATTTTGTTTCTCCAGTCATCAATTTCCATGTTTACCTTGTTCCGTATGATACGGCGCTCTCGTTTTGAACGGGCGCCGGCCTGATTGCGCGAAGGAACTGCGCGACGCTGGCCGCGGCATTGCCCGGCTCGGCTTTTTCAATAAGAGAAACAATGGCGCTGCCAATCACGGCGGCATCGGCGAACTCAGCCACAGCGGCTACGTGTTGCGCGGTGGAGATGCCGAATCCGATCGCGATCGGCAACCGGGTGAAACGGCGCAGGCGCTCTGCCAGGCGGGCCGCATCGGCTGCGAGATCCTGCTGCGCCCCGGTGATACCTACCCGGGAGATGGCGTACAGGAAACCATCGCTGACGCGAGCGATCATCTCGAGACGCCGGTCGCTGCTGGTGGGAGCGGCCAGGAAAATCGGCTTCAGGCCATAGCGGTGCAGTTGGGCCATGTATTCTTCCGCTTCTTCAACAATCAGGTCGGTCACCAGTACGCCGTCCACACCGCTATCGGCCGCGCGAGCACAAAAGCGCTCCAGGCCAAAACGCAGCACGGGATTGTAATAAGTGAAGATGACCAGGCCAGCGGAAGGCCTCAAGGCGCGTAATTCGGCGGCCATTGTGAGCACGTCTTCGAGCCGGGTTCCGTTGGCCAGGGCGCGTTGGCTGGCTCGCTGGATAACCGGACCATCGGCTACAGGGTCGCTGAAGGGCACCCCGAGCTCGAGCACTTCCGCGCCGGCATCGAGAGCGGCCAGGGCCACGTCGCGAGTAGTAGCCAGATCAGGATCGCCGACGGTCAGGTAGATGACGAGGCCGGGTTTTTGCTGGAATTTAAGCGCCATTTGCCTTAGTTTCCGCAGCGAGATGCAATTCTCGCGCCATGATGCCCATGTCCTTATCACCGCGGCCGGAAAGGTTTACCACCAGTATGTCATCCGGCGACAGGCTGGGAGCGAGGCGCAAGCACTCGGCAACCGCGTGCGCGCTCTCAAGCGCAGGTACGATGCCTTCGGTTCGGGCCAGCCGGAGAGCCGCCTGCAAGGTCTCTTCGTCCGAAGCGAAAACATATTCCGCCCGGCCGGAGTCGTGGAGAGCCGCGTGTTCCGGCCCCACGGATGCGTAGTCCAGACCGGCGGAGACGGAGTGAGTCAACGCAACCTGGCCGGCATCGTCCTGCAACAGATACGAGTACGTACCTTGTAAGACGCCCGGGCTTCCCCCGCTGAAGCGAGCCGCGTGGCTGCCCAGTTCCGGCCCCCGGCCGCCCGCTTCGACGCCGACCAGGCGAACGCTTGGGTCTTCGATGAAGTCGTAAAATGCCCCGATCGCGTTGGAACCGCCGCCCACACAAGCCACAACCGCGGACGGCAGCCTGGATTCCTTCTCCAGGATTTGCTGCTTGATTTCCTGGCCGATCACACGATGGAAATCGCGGACCATGGTGGGGTAGGGATGGGCGCCGAGGACACTCCCCAGCAGGTAGTGGGTAGTGCGGACATTCGTCACCCAATCGCGCATGGCTTCGTTGATGGCATCCTTGAGGGTGCGGGAGCCTGAACCGACGCCGCGTACCTCGGCCCCGAGGAGGCGCATGCGGTACACGTTAAGCTCCTGCCGCTGCATGTCTTCTTCGCCCATGTAGACCACGCATTCCATGTCAAACAGGGCGCAGATGGTGGCGGTTGCTACGCCATGTTGCCCGGCGCCGGTTTCGGCAATGATGCGGCGTTTGCCCATGCGGCGCGCGAGTAATCCCTGGCCGAGGCAGTTGTTGATTTTGTGCGCGCCGGTATGTAGCAGATCTTCACGCTTGAGGTAGATCTTCGCCCCGGCGAGCTGGTGCGTCAGACGCTCGGCGAAGTATAGGGGAGTCGGCCTTCCGGCATAATCCGCCAGCAACTGCTTCAGTTCGGCACGGAAGAGTGGATCTGCCTGCGCCTCGGCATAGGCTTGTTCCAGCTCCTCGAGGGCGGCCATGAGGGTTTCGGGAACATAGCGCCCGCCATAGGCGCCAAAGCGGCCGGTCACGGTCCTGGTTGCGGTGGTCATGCTCTTAGCTCTTCTCTGTTGAGGTTCGGGGCGCCTGGGGCAGCCGCTTCCTGAGCCGCGCGGATGAATGCGAGCACGCGCGCAGGGTCTTTCTTGCCTGGCGCACTCTCGACACCGCTCACGACGTCGACTCCCCAGGGCTGCAAAGTCTGGATTGCCTGCTTCACGTTTTCCGGCGAGAGGCCACCGGCAGCGATCAGGCGCAGATGCTGTCCTGCGCGGAGAAATGCGCTTCGCGCCTCCGTCCAGCTAAAGGTGACGCCAGTACCGCCTACGGCTCGCGCGGTTGAGGAGTCCACCAGCACCGCATTCAGCGCAGCGTCTTGTCCTGCCTCAATCAATCGTTGTGCAAACTCCGGTCCCTTGTAGTGCAGAACGGAGAGGATGCTGATCTTGCCCAGGCGTTCGCGCAGACGAGATGGGACGCCCGGGTCGGCGCAGCGGTGGAGCTGCACGCCCGTCAGGCCGCAGGTAGTGACTGCCGACACGATTTCCTCGAACGCCGCGTCCACGAATACGCCGTAGGTCTCGAGTTTTGCGGGCAGCTTTGCTGTGATTTGCCGAACCGTGTCTGTGTTCACCTGCCTTGGGCTTGGGGCGAAGACAAATCCCAAGGCGTCGGCTCCGCACTCGGCTGCAAAACGCGCATCTTCGAGGTTCGTGTTACCGCAGATCTTAATCCACATGGCCGCCCCTCACTTGCCCACGGCCGCGCGCTCCGCCGTTGCCTGAAGGAGACTGTGAAGCGCGCTTCCCGGGTCAGGCTTGCGCATGAATGATTCTCCGATAAGGAAAGCCTGGAAGCCAGCGAGCCGCAGACGGTTGATGTCCTCGGGAGTGTCGATGCCGCTTTCACTCACGTGAACCGAGCCGGCAGGGAGGCGGGTGGCGAGAGCGAGCGAAACCTCGAGGCGGACCTCAAAGGTTCCAAGGTCGCGATTGTTAACGCCGACCGCATCGCTTTCCAGGTCCAACACTCTTTCCAGCTCTTCCGCCGTATGCACTTCGCAAAGGACATCCAGCCCCAAGGCATGCGCCTGACGGTTGAGGTGGCGAAGCTCGTTGTCGTTCAGGGCGGCAGCAATCAACAGGATTGCATCAGCCCGGTGGGCTCGGGCCTCCAGCAACTGGAACTCGTCGACGATGAAATCCTTTCGCAGGCAAGGCAAGGCGCAGGCCTGGGAAGCCAATTCAAGATTTCGCAAGCTGCCCTGGAAGTAATGCTCTTCGGTGAGCACGGAAAGCGCCGCCGCGCCGCCGCGAGCGAGGCTGGCCGCCAGGGTGCCCGGATCGAAGTCACGACGGATGAGCCCCTTGGAGGGAGAAGCCTTTTTGAGTTCAGCGATGACGGCGGGACCCTGCACCGATATTTGGCGCAGCGCTCGGGCAAAGCCGCGGGGCTGGTGATCGGCCGCTGCCCGCTCCAGGGTGCGGGTCGAGGATGCGGATTTTCGCTCCTCCAGGTCCCGCCGGGTCGTGGCGAGAATTTTGGTCAGGTGGCTTTCCATCGCGATCTGTTTGAAATATCAGTATATGCCGCGGGAAGAGGGCAGAGCTTGCACCTGCCCCCCGGGCCGGGCATCCTAGCTAAGGAATGTGTCATTTCCCTCTAGTCTGGGCGACGTCTGAGGAAGCGGCCGGCCTGGTAGGGCGTCTACGGGCTGCGCCCCGATCGCTGCTGATGCTCGACTACGACGGGACGCTGGCCCCCTTCCACGTGGATCGCTTCCAGGCAACTCCGTATCCAGGCGTGGAAGGGCGATTAGCAGCGTTGTCCGCATTGCGGCGGGTTCGGTTGATCCTGGTGTCGGGACGCTCCGCTCGCGAGCTGCGCGGCTTGCTGCGACGCGACATCGAAGGCGAAATTTGGGGCAGCCATGGGCGGGAGTGGCTGGGGCGTGACGGGGCTTATCAACTGTTCGCGCTGAATGGGGCACAACGGGCCGCTCTGGACCGGTTCCAGGGGGAAATAACGGCGCTTGGTCTGAAGCATACTTTGGAAGTTAAGCCGTCCTCGATCGCCGTCCATTGGCGCAGTGTTGACCAGGCAACCGGCCAGCGTATTCGCGCCTCCGTCGAGTCCACCTTCGCGCGGCTGGGCGAAGTCGACTCATTGCGGCTGTTGCCCTTCGACGGGGGCGTGGAATTGCGCTCAATCGATCGCACCAAGGGAACCCCCGTGGCGGAAATATTAGGGCAAGAGCCGGAAGGCGTTCCCGCAGCCTACCTGGGGGACGACTTCACCGATGAGGACGCCTTTGCCGCGCTGGACAAACGGGGCTTTTCCGTCCTGGTGCGCGACGGGATTCGCAAGTCCTGCGCCCGATTCTGGCTTCGGCCGCCAGAAGAACTGCTTGGCTTCCTGGATCAGTGGATCGCAGGGGCTGCGCCATGAAGGCCCAGGAGCTGGTGTTGGTCTCGAATCGCATCCCGATGACATTCACCACAGAAGAAGGAAAGCTCAAGGGTGTGCCAAGCAGCGGTGGCCTGATCACCGCCCTGGAACCTCTGCTCAAAGAACATGGCGGTATCTGGGTCGGCTCGGCCGGCGCGGAGGATTCTCCCGAGCTGCGCAAGATTCTGAAAGATTCCGGCAAGGATAGTTCCTTCCGTTACGAACCTCTGTTTTTGACCGAGGAGGAACAAAGCAATTTCTACGAAGGCTTCTCCAACGAGATCATATGGCCGCTGTTTCACGATCTGCAGTCGCGCTGCAATTTTGATCCCCGTTACTGGGAATTCTACGAGAGGGTCAACGGCAAATTTGCGCAAGGAGTAGAGAAGGCTTCGAGACCGGACGACCTGGTCTGGATACACGATTACCAGCTCATGCAGGTGGGCAAGGTGCTGCGCTCCCGACGCCCGGATGCGCGGCTGGCATTTTTCCTGCATATCCCGTTTCCCTCGCCCGATATATTCGCCAAGCTGCCCTGGCGGCAGCAGATTCTTCATGACCTGCTGGCGCACGACCTGGTGGGACTGCAGACCAGACGGGATCAGCGGAATCTGATTGCGTGCCTGCGCTACTTCTTGTCCGAAGTCAAAATTTCGGGACAGGGAGAAGGCCGCATGGCGATAAGGGGCGAAAGGCGGACGCATATCGAGCACTTCCCTATCAGCATCGACTATCGTGCGTTCTCGGATCAGTCAAAGTCGGTGGCGGTAGTGGAGCGCGCGAAAGAGATCAAGGCCAAAATCAAGGACATCCAGATCGCGATGGGGGTGGACCGCCTCGATTACACCAAAGGGATCCCGGAGCGAATCAAGGCCTACGGTTATTTTTTGCGGCAATACCCGCAGTTTCGTGGGAAGGTGCAGTTGATCCAGATTGTTGTGCCCAGCCGCGAAGGCATTCCACGTTATGACGAGCTCAAACTGGAAGTAGAGCGCCTGGTGGCGCAAGTGAACGGTGAATTCAGCGAACCGGGTTGGGTCCCGATCAACTTCATTTACCGGCCGGTGCCACGGGACGAACTGGTTGCCATCTATCGTGCCGCGGATGTGGCTCTGATCACGTGCCTCAAAGACGGGATGAACCTGGTGGCGAAAGAATACTGCGCAGCGAAGACGGAAGTAGATGGAGTGTTGGTTCTGAGCGAGTTTGCCGGAGCGGCCCCGGAGCTTCGCATAGGGGCAATCCTGGTGAATCCCAATGATGAAGTCGGGGTGGCCGAAGCGCTCAAGCGAGCGCTGGAAATGACGCCGAAAGAACGGCGGCGAAGAATGCTCCGGTTACGGCGGCAGATTCGTCGGGCCGATATTCTCACCTGGCGGGATCGCTTCTTCGCAGCACTGGAAAAAACGGGCGCGGCTACAGCGAAATTGAATGTATGAAATTTAGCGTGTGAAGGTGAAGCAATGCACGTCACCTGGAAGGCCTGTCCGTGGCTAGTGTTGAGGGTTGGCCAGGCGGCATTCCCTCAGGGGCTGAAAGAGTCTGCGTGAGAACTCGGTCACCAGCGACCAAGGATCGGGTGCCCCATCCTTCGCGCTTTCTGCGAAGGGTGGGATAAGCAGAAGTTGCGTGGAAGGGCCTCGGGTGAAGAGCAGTGGCATCCCACCCTTCGCAAAGTACGCGAAGGATGGGATAAGCAGAAGTTGCGTGGAAGGGCCCCGGGTGAAGAGCA
>JBARKD010000197.1:0-24372 GCA_049800615.1 Acidobacteriaceae bacterium
CCTTTGGTTACGGGAACTCCGTAGCGCGCGGCAACATCGAGGTTCTCATCGTAGCGGCCGATGTTGATCGGCCCTAGTACATAATTCTGCTCGAGCAGGGCGCGGTTGGCGGGATCGTGGAAGTAGATTTCGAGCACCTGGCAATCGCCGCACCAGTTCCCGCCGAAGTCCAGCAGTACCCTTTTCTTCTCTTGGCCCGCGCGGGCTCGTGCGGCGGCAATGTCCTGCTCCGCCCGGGATCCCTCAGGGGAAATAACCGCATGACCCGGCTCCTCGACCGGTGGCGAGGCCGCTCGGCGGCACCCCGCACCCAGCAACACGGCGCACGCCGCTAAACAGGCTGCGGAAAAACGCGCCGAAGCAACGAGCGAGGCGCTAGATAATGTATCCCTGCCTAGACAAGTGGCTACGCCTGGTAGGCTTGTCGAGCCGCTGCCTTGTTTTTCCGCAGCCTGTAAAGCAACGGTCATCGATCGGGATCGGGATCGGGATCGGGGCAGAGCAGGGATAGCCATACCTCAACAGGTTATCAAGAATTCGCTTGGGGGAGATGGACGATGACAGCTTGCCTTTTCCTTGCTTTCCCACAAAAAGGGAGGCAAAGGGAGGCGATTTCCGGCACGGAGTGGCCGCCTTTTGTTCTAGATCCGTGACAGGGATACCTGACAGGCCGCCGCGCAGGGTCAGGCGAGCGCATGCCGACGTTGCCTAATTTGCAGCAAGCGCATAGGGGAAGGTGAAGCGGCCCAGCTGAATGAGCGACTTGTCCGCGGGCGGCCAAATGCGAAAAGACTCGACCGGGGTAATCGAGAGGTTGCGTGTGGCGTCCACCTGCCCTACCGGCATGCCGCTCTGCGCCAGGTAGAATGTCACCTTGAGCTCGTCCTGCCCCCGGACCCAGCCGATGAGGTACTGCCCCGGCGGAAGCAGAAAGTCGCCCACTTTGAGCGGCACCTGGGAAACGAAGTAGTAGAAGTACTTGCCATCCGCGGAGTAACCGGCCGTAATCAGCACCACACCCGCGATTCCGTGACCCTGGCCGTCGGTAATGCCGGAGGCGGTGCGAAACTCCGTCTCAATGCGCTCGGAGATCACCGGCGCGCGCGCCGGAATCAGGGCTCGCAGCTCGCTCTCGTTGGCGCTGTGCCAGGCGGCGGCATGGGCCAGTGAAATCGCTGTGAGCATCAGACAGAAAAAAACGCAGAACGAGAGACAGAGGCGGCGAACGCTAGTCAAGGTGCACGATTCCCCTCTGCAGCGCGGTCGTCGCAGCCTGCGTGCGATCCGTAACCCCCAGCTTGCTGAGCAGGCTGTTGATGTGGGTTTTCACCGTGGCCTCGGAGATGTAAAGCGCCGCCGCGATCTCCTTGTTGCTGTTTCCACCCACAATCAACTGCAGGACTTCGGTCTCGCGCGCGGTCAGCTCCGGGGCCGCCATGCGCTCCGCCAGGCGCTCGGCAACCGGCGCCGGAATGCGTGATTTGCCGGCATAAACCGAGCGGATCGCGTCCATCAGCTCCTCCCCGGTCATGCCTTTCAGTAGATAGCCGCGCGCTCCGGCTTGGAGCGCACGGTAGATATCCTCATCACCGTCGTAAGTGGTGAGCACGATGATGCGCGCCTGGGGAAAACCGGCGCGAATGCGGGTAATCGCCTCGACCCCGTTCATGCGCGGCAGGCGCAGATCCATCAGGGTGATATCCGGCTGGTGCGCGCGAAAAAGCTCTATCGACTCCTGTCCGTCCGATGCTTCCGCGACGATCTCAAAATCGGACACAGTGCGCAGCAAAGCCGCCAATCCCTGCCGGACAACCGCATGGTCCTCCACGATCATGATCCGGATGGGATCACTCATCTGGCTTGTTTCCTTTCATCCCCGGGCGCCCCGTCGAGTGAATTGTCGAGAGAATTGTCCGACGAATTTGGGCCCGGATTTTGGCTGGACGCGTCTTCTTTGCGCGCATCCCGCTTGCCCGTAGGTTTGTCCAGCGGGACCTCCACCCGGATCCGGGTGCCGCTGCCGGGCGAGCTTTCGAGCTCGAAGGCGCCATCGATTTCCCTCGCCCGTTCCCGCATGCCCCGCAAGCCATAGTGGCCTTCCAATCCATTGACTGCCGGGGAAAAACCCCGTCCATCATCCGCGACGCCTAGCGACACGCGCGCCGACTCGTACACCAGCTCCACATCGATGCGGCTGGCAGCGGCATGCCGTGTGGCGTTGGTGACTGCCTCCTGGCCGATGCGCAGCAATTCTTCCTCGATCTTGCCCTTCAACGCGCGGTAGGTTCCCTTGACCTGAAGGTACACCTTGACGTTCGCACCGCCGGCGATGCGGGTGCAGGCGCGGCTCATGCGCGAAGGCAAGTCCTGCGCGCCTGAAGATGCGGAGCGCAGATCCCAGATGGAGGTGCGGGCGTCCGCCAGGCTGGCCCGCACAAGAGCCCGCACCTGGTCGAGCTGCTCCAGCGCCGGTTTCAAAGCGGGGGCTTCGCGCGTGCTCTTCAGCAGTCGCGCCACCAGCTCCAGCTGCACGGAAACGCCCACGAAGCCCTGGGCCAGGGTGTCGTGGATCTCCCGCGCAATGCGGCTTCGCTCGCGCAGGACCGCTCTCCACTGGGCCTCGACCTCGAGGACGCGCCGGCGATACAGGAGATAGCCGAGCGCACCGAGCGTCAAAACCAGGGCGGAGTAAAACCACCAGGTCTGATAATAGTGCGGCAGCATGCGCAATCCCAAGGAAGCGCCTTGCGTATTCCAAACCCCGTCGTTGTTCGCCGCAAGCACATGGAAGCGATAGCGGCCGGGAGCCAGGTTGGTGTAAAACGCCGACCTGCGGCCGCCCACGGCCACCCAGCCCCGGTCGAAACCTTCGAGACGGTAACGATACTGAACTTTTTGCGGGGCCGCGAAGCTAAGCCCTGCGTATTGAAATTCCAGGCGATTGGCTCCCGGCTTGATCTCGAGTTCCCCGCTCAGCGGGCGCTCCTGATCGTCGACCAGAACTTTCTCGATGACCACGGGAGGCGGTACGCGGTTCTCGGGCATGTGCTCGGGATCGACGACGCTGACCCCGTCCAGGGTGGCGAACCACAGGCTGCCATCCGCCGTCTTCCACGACGACGGGTGGCCATCTCCGCTGCATTCGCGGATGTTCATGCCATCCGCCGTGCCGTACGCCTGGACGGGGATCGCGGGCAAATTCCCCGAAGCGTAGGCGTTCAGGTCTGCTACCGACACGGCGAAGATGCCGGTTTTGGAACTCAACCACAGCTTCCCGCGGCTGTCTTCGAGGATCCCGTAAATCGTGCCGGGCAGCCCCTGGGAGCCCCACGGGAAGGCGCGGATTTTCCCTTGGCGCAGGCGGTTTAAACCGCCGCCGTTGGTGCCCAGCCAAAGCGTGCTGTCTTTGTCCTGTGCGATGGCCGTGACCGTGTTGTTGGACAATCCCTCGGCCACGGTGTCGTTGGCGAAGCGGCCGTCCGCGAAACGGCTCAGGCCGGCCGAGGTGCCAATCCATAACGGGGCCGCAAGCGCTAACGGGGCGGCAAGCGCTAATGGGCCGGCAAGCGCCCCCACCTGTGGCCCGGGGCGCAGGATGGCGCCGATAAGATCGCTCCCCAAGCCGTCCATACTCGAGAAGCTGGTGAACTTTCCGGCCGTCATGTGGGCCAGCCCATGCCGGGTTCCCACCCACAGGCTACCGTCGCGGTCCGTATAAAGCGAGCGAATGAAGTCATCGGGAAGGCCGTCGGCCGAGGTGAAGGTTTCGACCCGGTCTTTCCCGGCTCCGGCCGTATGCAGCCGGTTCAGCCCGTTGGCGGTGCCCACCCATAAATCCCCACCTGGTCCATCGGCCAGAGAAAGAATCACATTGCTGGACAAAGCGGGCGAGATATGGGCGAAGCCGGTGGCGGTGCGGCGGTTCAGTCCCTCTCCGTCGGTGCCGACCCAGAGATCTCCCTTCGCGCTCCCGAAGACCGACCGTACAAAATTTCCCGAGAGTCCGTCGCTGGTGCTGTAGGTGGTGAACTTCTGCTCGCGCAAAAGGTGGAGCCCGCCGGAGTCCGTTCCTAGCCACAGATCGCCTTCGCGATCTTCGTAGATGGTCAAAGCGCGATTGACGGCCAGCGGAGAACCCGGAGCAAAGGCCTGAATGTAACCGCCACTGAAGGTTTCGCCCCCGTTTCCGTTCTTCTCCTGATTTCCGTTCTTGCCTTGGCTTCCGTCCTTACCGGGGGTTTCGCTTTCCAGACGGAATATCCCGCGCTCGGCCGCGATCCAGAGCACCCCCTCGCGATCGCGAAACAGGCTATCGACGTGCTCCACATCGACGCCTTTTGGCCGGAGGGGAAGTGCGGAGTTCCTGGCCGCATGCATCATGCCGCGCGTGGTGCCGACCCACATCCCCCCGTTCGCATCTGCGGAGAGAGCGGTCACTTCGGTTCTGCCGGGAAAGGGAAGCAGACGCATGGGCTCGAGTCTCCCGCCGCTGTAACGGGTGAGCCCCTCGTCGCTGCCAATCCATAAATCTCGCTCGAATTCCCCCTGGGCCTTGCCCTGCGCCTCCATGCCATCGAAGGCAAGAGCCTCGATCGCGTTTCCGCTGAGCAGATGCGTCGTCAGGCTAGGCGTGGGCGCGGCGGCGGCGAGGGCGAAGAGGCCCCCGCTCCCTCCCAGCCAGAGCGTGCCGTTTTCGTCCTCCGCCAAGGCCTGACGGCGAAGGGGGGCCGCGGACTGGGTTCCGGGCACGGCGAAGAAGCGCTTTCCGTTGAGCCAGGCTGGTCCGGCCGAGGTCATGGCCCAAAGGCGATGATGGCGGTCCTCATAGGTAAACCACACTGTGTCCGCGGGCAGCCCCTGCGCCGTGGCGTAGGCGGAAAAACCGCCGTCGCGATAGGCGAGCAGCCCGGCGGCGGTCGAGATCCACAAGGTGCCCGCGCTGTCTTCGAGCACGTCATACACCGTATCGCTCTTGAACTGCGGCGTATTCTCGGTTTCGAAGGTGAGGAAGTCGATGCCGTCGAAGCGTACCAGGCCTCCATCCGTGGCTAGCCAGAGATAACCATCACGCCCCTGCAGAATGGAATGGACCGTATTCTGCGGTAGCCCGGAATCGGTGCGCCAGGCCTGGTGGCCGAAATGATCGAGCGCCCGCTGAGGATCGAGCCCCGGTGCGGAATGCGTCCCTACCAGCAGCAAAATCCACACGCCCCAACCTCGCCCGATAGCCCGGATCATGATGGCTCCAGTATGAACGAGCTTGCTCGAAAACAGATCATCAGGTCGATGGGAATACGAGACCTGGCATTCGGTGACGGCACGGCCATCGTTATATGGCGCCTCGCTCGTTGCTTCGGCGCGTTTTCGGCAAGCTCGAACCCAGGAAAATTTGCGCGTGATGGCAAAAAAAGACGCCCTGAAGCAGGGCGTCTGGAGAATTGGTATGTGATTGCGATTCCCAAGATAGGTCCCGGCCCCGGTGGCTGTCTTGGACCCGGAGATGGGATTTGTCCTCGACCTTTTGGTGGAGAAGAATTTACTGCTTTTCCCATACCAGGGTAGACGGCGGATCCCCGGGAGCCCCGCTTACTTCCGTCATGGTCTGGCGATCCTCGGAAACCGTAAACACAGAGCTCGAGGTCGTATTGCCATTTAGCTTATGGGTCAGGCGGAAGGTGTAAGGTCCGGTTCGCTCGAACGACAGGCGCAGCCCGGGAGGAAGATCCGGTCCCTCAACAGCCACGTCTTTGCCGTCAAAACGCGCCTGGCAGGAGGCCTTCAGGGACGGCAACTTCACCACCAATCCATCGACACCCAGGGTCTCGATGCTGAACTCGTCGGGTGAGCTCAGTTTTACCTGGGTGCTCTTCCAGGAGCCGATGAGTCCATCGGTGCCGGCGGTTCGCTCGTAGACCCCGGTGTCGGTATAGAGATCGCCATCGGGTTTGACCCCGCTGGTGGTCAGCGAGAGGGTCTTGCCGTCCGGCGAAAGCTTCCAGCTGTCGCTGCTGAGCAGCTTGCCGTCGGACTTGCGATATTCGGTGGCCCAGCTTGTCGGCGTCGTCGCTCTCCAGATGGCAATGTCGCCCGAGGGCATGGCGTAATTATTGCCGTCCGTACGAAATGAGTAAGTCGTACCGCCAGCGGCTAATTCGATCGCCTGCCCTTGCGCGGGACGGAATGTCAGGGTGTCGCCGGCTAAGAGGCTCTTCTCCTGGTTGAGCTTCCATTTTCCCGTGAAGGGATTCTGCGCCGCGGCGGATGCGGTGGTGGCCAGTGCGGTCGTAAGCCAAAAAATGGCGGATAAAAGCCGTCCGGCTCGCATAGAACCTCCTCTGCTGCGGTTGGGTCCATTGCCATTAGAGCATTTCTGCTGCCGGGTTGTTCGGGGTGGAACAGGACTGGTTAATCGCCCAAAGACACTATTGCCAGATGCGGAGAGGGCCTGTATCGGGGCAGGCTTTCGCCGAAAGGATGTGCAATTTGCCAAGAGGCTTTGACCTTTTGGCGTGAAGGCGCGGGGCTTCACCCGCCGTCAATTTGAATAGAAGGCCGGCTTCAGCCGCCGAGGGTATAACTTTAACCCCTGGACTGAATTGTCATCCCAGGCGAAGGGACACGTAACAGTCTCTGTGCGATTGGCTTAATCGTCGTCGTCGTCGGGGCGAGGATGGCTGAGAGCCGCCAGGGCTTGCAGATGCAGGCTGCGCTTGAGATCGGAAGCGAACTCCTGCACCAGGTTGTTGATCAGGATTTCCCCCATTTGCTCATGGCCAAACTGCACTCCCTGGACCAGCGGCGTGTATTGGCGGTGGGGATACCAGTAGGTTGAGACCATCCCGGAGCCATAGGCGCTGGCGATCTGAGGCATATCCAGCACCAGCCGTCCATCCTGGCGGTGGTTGACGAACGTCATCTCCAGTGCGTGACCGCTGCGATGCCACATCCCACTACAGTTGCAGGCCGGATAGCGTGGATCCAAACCAGTCATCGCGGCCATGCCGTCGTGAATGGAGTTGCGAATGGCAAGCTGGCCGTACTCACTGGCGAAACGCCGGGTATAGCCGCTTCCGTCCGCATCCCACTTGGCCGGCGTGTGCCGAACCTGGTCGATCAAGGCGCCCGCGCCTAAACCTGCGTAAGCACCCGGCGAAGCGTAGGTGTCATTCAGGAAGAGGGTTAGCCGGTCCATGCGGGTAAGGGGGCGCTTTGGCTCCGCCGTCTCCACCGTCATTGCCTGGCTGATTTCCGGCGTCAGCTTCACCCCTGGCCCGAGCGATCCGGATCCGGCCAGTAAGTCGGGCAGAAGGCCGGCCGGCACCCCTCCACTCGCCACCATGACGGTGTCTTGAACGCCCGCCGTAACTGTAACCTCAGCTGTGACCTTATTCCCCGCGAGCGTCTGGGCTTCGAGCGTCTGGGCTTCGATCGCCGTTTCCCAACCCCCGGCCAAACACAGGACGAGAGCGACTTGGCAGAATTTCATGACTCTCCTCCCGTTGGGTTCGCGAGACGCGTACTTGCCGCTCTCCGAGGGCCGGATCGAGCATGCCCTTCTCTGGCGACAAGCAAAGCATCGCAGCCGCCGGCGGGTGATGGCAAGCAATCATCGCGCCAAGGCCCTTACGAAAGCGCCTTACCTGCGCCACCGTAGTGGCGCGCGATAACACCTTCTGGGCATAGGAGGTTATGCCGGCAGCAACTGGAAGCGGTCTACATCCACCAGGCCCATGTCGGTGATTTTCAAATGGGGAATCACGGGCAGGGGCAGGAAAGCCAGGTGCAGGAAAGGCTCTTCGAGCCGGCAACCCATCCCCTGGACTGCGGCGCGCAGCGCATAAAGATGCCGGGTCACGGTTTCAAACGGCTCGAGACTCATCAACCCGGCGAAGGGCAACGCCAGCTCGGCCAGAACTCGCCCGTCTTCGACGGCGACCAATCCTCCGCCCAGGGTAAGCAGTCGATTGATCGCGAGGGCCATATCCCGATCGCCGGCGCCCACCACGCAGAGGTTATGGCTGTCGTGGCCGACGGAGGAAGCCAGTGCGCCGCGGCGAAAACCAAAGCCCTTCACAAACCCGCGACCAATGTTGCCGTTGCGCCCATGCCGCTCGAGAACACAGATCTTCAGCAAATCGTGCTCCGGATCGGCATGCCGCAGGCCGTCATGAAAAGGGAGATTTGCCTGCAGGTACTCCGTCAGGATCTTCCGGGGGATGATGCCGATCACCGCGGATTCAGGGCCAGTGGCGGGCACGCGGAAGTTTTCCTCCGTGACCGGCTCGCGCAGAATGGTGTTTCCGCCCCCAGGCTGAGGCATGTTTCTTCCCGCGAAGATGTCGGGGGTCACCCGCCGCCCGCGCCGGAACACCGTGTGCACGGCGCAGGTTTCTAAATCGTCCAACAACAGAAAATCGGCCAGGTACCCTGGGGCAATCAGTCCCCGGTCGGTGAGGCCGAAGCCGCGCGCTGCCGACCAACTGGCAACGCGATACACGGCGGCCACCGGGGCGCCCAACGCGATCGCCCGCCGTACCAGGAGATCCAAATGCCCTTCCTCGTGAATGTCCAGCGGGTTGCGGTCGTCGGTGCACAGGCCGAGAAAGGGCGACGTAAATTCGCCGATCAAGGGGACGAGCGCCGACAGGTCTTTCGAGACCGAGCCTTCGCGGATCAGTACCTGCCTGCCCTTAGCCAGCTTCTCCCGGCCCTCAGCCGGATTTGTGACCTCGTGACAGTTACGAATTCCGCAGGAAAGGTAGGCGTTGAGCGCGCGCCCTGAGAGCAGCGGAGAATGCCCGTCGATATGCTCTCCGTGAAAAGCGGCCAGCTTCTCCATGCATTCCGGATCTTTGTTGAGCACTCCCGGCACATTCATGAATTCGGCCAGGCCGATCACCTGGGGATGGTGGCGATGGGTTGTCAGATCTGTCGCGCTCAGCCGGGCGCCCGAGGTTTCGAGATGGGTGGCCGGCACGCAGGAGGAAAGCTGCACCCGCAAATCGATCACCGTGTTGCGCGCGGCTTCGAGGAAATATTCGAGCCCCGCCATGCCCAGGACGTTGGCGATCTCGTGCGGATCGCAGATGGCGGTGGTCACGCCATGCGGCAGCACGCAGCGGTCAAACTCTCCCGGGGTCACCAGCGTGCTTTCGCAATGCACGTGGCTGTCGATCAATCCCGGCACAGCCACGCGGCCCTGGGCATCGAGCTCTTCGCGGCCCTGGTATTGGTCCAGGGTGCCCACGATCGTGCTGCCGCATAGCGCGATGTCGCCCGGCTGCAACTCCCCTGTGACCAGGTTCAGGATGCGCGCATTGCGTACCACCAGGTCGGCAGGCAGGCGACCCATGGCCTGATCGATCTGCCGCTCCAGAATGTCTCGCACCATTCCGTCATCTTAGCTGCCCCCACGCGAATGCGGCGGTTCCTCGGCCCCGGGATGGCGCTTCCGCTCCGAAATGGATGTCGTCGGGGAAAACCTCTGCCGCTTTCCCTCTCGTATTATGGATTCGAGTTTTTCTGGCGGTTGCTTGTGCTTCGACGTTGGATGGCCGGCAAGGAATGGAAGTTCTTCAGCGTCCTGCCCAAGGCGGACCGAGGGTTGGCGGCCGTATGGTGGACCGTGCTGTTGCTGCGCGGCGTCCTGCCCGCCGGGTTCGCCATTGCCATGGGCGTGCTGGTGAGCGCGGTCGAAAACCGCCACGGCCTTGCCGGGCCGCTGGCGCTCGCGGGCGCCATCTTCGTTCTCCTGCAGGTTCTAAGCCCAATCCACCAGGCGGTCAGCGCGAACCTGGGCGACCGCACCGCGGCATGGCTCTACGATCGGCTCACCGAGGCCTGCGTGCGGCCTCCGGGTATCGGCCACCTGGAAGATCCCGGCCTGACCGCCGATCTTACCGTGGCCCGCGACTTCGATCTGGGCATGACCGGGCCCCCGCTCGCCATCTCCATGGACTTCATCGCCAACAGCATGGTGGAGATGACCGGCGGGGTCGCCTGCGCGTTGATCCTCTTCCGCTATGCCTGGTGGGCGCCCATTCTGTTGGCCGGCGCCTGGTTGGCCACCCATTGGCTGTTGCGCGAGAGCGGAGTTTGGCGCGATCGCAATGTCCCGGAAGTGCGCGCCGCGCAGCGCGATGCCGACTACGCTTACCGCCTGGCGGTCGACCCTCCGGCCAGCAAGGAATTGCGGCTTTTCGGGCTCTCCGGCTGGACGCTCGACCGCTTTGTCGCCCGGCGCACCCGTCTGCACGAGCTGCAGTACGCGGCCACCCGCCTGCGTGAGCGGCCGGTCCTCTGGAGCTTGCTGGTGGTGATCTCGGCCAACATTCTCGTGTTCTGGACTCTGGGCAGAGCGGTGGGATCTGGCCACCTCTCCCTGGGGGAAGCAGTGGTCTATGTGCAATGCGCGATCGGCGTTTCGACCATTGCCTTCGGCGGGTTCAGTTGGGCGCTGGACGGATCGGCCGCTCCCGTAGCCGCTGTGCTGCGCCTCGGCCAGGACATGGGTCCAGCCGGCGCGCTTCCCTCCGGCTCCCGCCGCGCCGAGAACCTGCCGCAAAAGGAAATCTGCCTGCGCGACATCACCTTTGCCTATCCCTCCTTTGCCCACATAGGACCGGACGCCGCCGGCAGCGCCCCGGTGTTGAAGAATTTCTCTCTAACCATCCCAGCCGCGTCCTCGCTCGCCATCGTGGGCCAAAACGGGGCCGGCAAAACCACGATCGCCAAGCTGCTTTGCCGGCTGTACGACCCGCAGTCAGGAGCCATCACCGTTGATGGCGTCGACCTGCGGGAGTTCGACCTCGCATCCTGGCGCTCCCGGATCACCGCGGTGTTTCAGGATTTTCTCCGGCTGGAGTTGCCCTTGCGCGACAACGTCGCTCCCGCCGGGGCGCCCGATGCGGTGCTCCAGGCTGCGCTCGATGCCGCGGGCGCCTCCAACCTGGCCTCGTTCGACACCATCCTGGCACGCGGGTACGAGGGCGGCACCGACCTCTCCGGCGGCCAATGGCAGCGCATCGCTCTCGCTCGCGCGCTGGCCTCGGTTTCGCTCGGCGCCGGCGTGGTGCTCCTCGACGAGCCCACCGCCCAGCTCGACGTGCGCGGCGAAGCCGAGATCTTCGACCGCCTGCTCGCTGCGACTCGTCATTGCACCACCATACTCATCTCCCACCGCTTCTCTACCGTCCGCCATGCCGATCGCATCTGTGTGCTCGAGCAGGGGCGCGTGGCCGAGTTGGGAACCCATGACGAGCTGATGGCCCTGGGAGGCCGCTACCGCACCATGTTCGATTTGCAGGCCCAGCGCTTCCATCTACCCGAAGAGGAGGGCGCGACCTATGATGCCCTCGCCTAAAAAAGATGCCGGGCTCGCGCCCTTGCCCCCAGCCCTCACCTCGATGTGGCGGCTGTGCAAGCTGGGCTATCGTCATGAGCCCCGGCTTATGTTGGTCGCGTTCGTGCTGTCGCAATTGGCCGCGCTTCCCGATGCGCTCCTCGCGTTGTGGCTTTGGTTGCTGGGGAAAGGGGTTCTTGACCATCGTTCTTTGTGGATCGAAGTCGCGGCGGTCGGCTTGGGTATCTCGGCCGCGGCGACCTGGTTTCTGCGCACCGTCAGCACCCGCGTGCAGCGCCGCTTTCGTGACAAGGTGACCATCGCGCTCGAAGCGCACGTTGCGCGCTTGCAGGCCACGGTCGTGACGGTCGCGCATCAGGAGCGTCCGGAGTACCTTGACCGGCTGTCCATGCTGCGCAATCAGGTTTTCGTGCTGGATCACATGTACATGTCGCTGTTTTCCACGCTGGGGTGGATTCTGCGGCTGGGTGTGACCATGGCGTTGCTGGTGTCGATCCATCCCGCTCTCCTGCTGCTCGCTGTGTTTGCCATCCCCACCGTCATGACCTCGGGTTGGCGACCGGCGGTCGAACGGGCGGCACAGGAGCGCGGCGCGGCGAGCCATCGGCTGGCGCGGCACCTGTTCACCACCGCGACCACGGCGCCGCCGGGTAAAGAGGTACGAGTCACCGGCATAGGCGAACGCCTGGTCAAGGATCGCCGGACGGCGTGGGAACGCGGGTATGCGCCGCTGGCCGCCGCGCGCCGCGCTTCGGCCTTCTGGCTGGCGGCAGGTTGGGCCGTCTTCGGAATGGGATATGTAGCCGCGGTGGTGTTTGTTTCTTCTTATCTGCGCGCTCCCGCGAGTTCCGTGCTCCTGCTGCTGGCCGCGGGCGCGCGTCTCTCCGGTTACATCGGGGCCACGGTCGGCGAAATCGGATTTCTGCGCGGGTTCTGGATGGACGGTTCACGCCGCCTGGCGTGGCTCGAAGACTACGCTGCCGCGGAGGCCGCGCAAGGCGATTTACCCGTCCCCCCGGCCCTGCGGCGCGGAGTGCGGCTGGACCACGTGTCCTTCGTCTACCCTGGCACCGCGCGCACGGTGCTCGACGATGTCTCGCTTTGGTTGCCGGCTGGGGCCGTGGTGGCGGTGGTGGGCGAGAACGGCGCCGGCAAGAGCACGCTGGTCAAACTGCTGGCCAAGATGTACGAGCCGTCTTCCGGCTCCATCATGGTCGACGATACTCCTCTGGCGCGGCTCCCTGCGCACGAGTGGCGAACCCGTCTGGCGGGCGCCTTCCAGGATTTTTTCCGCTTCGAATTTCGTGCCGCGCAGACGGTGGGGCTGGGGGATGTCCCGCGCATCGATGACACGCCCGCCCTGTCCGCGGCGATCGATCGCGCCGGCGCCGGAGACGTCGTGGCCCGGCTCGGCTCGGGGCTGAATACCCAGCTCGGCCCCACTTGGCCGGACGGTGTCGAGTTGTCCTTTGGGCAATGGCAAAAGCTGGCTCTGGCGCGGGGCTTCATGCGCGATCAGCCGTTGTTACTGATTCTGGACGAGCCCACCGCCGCGCTCGATGCCGAGACGGAGCACGCGCTGTTCGAGCGCTACGCTGCAGCCGCACAGGACAGGGATGCAGGCGGCCGGATCACCATCCTGGTCTCGCATCGATTCTCTACCGTGCGCATGGCTGATTTGATCGTGGTGCTGGACGGCTCCCGCTTGGTGGAGGTGGGATCCCACGAAGAGCTGATGGCCAGGCAAGGCCAATATGCGGAGCTTTACAGCATTCAGGCGGCCGCCTACCGTTGACTTTTTTGAGGAGTGCCCCATCCTTCGCGAACGCTCTTAGAACAACTAAAACGTCGGGTGCCCCATCCTTCGCGTTCTTTGCGAAGGGTGGGAAAACAATCGCCATCCTCGGTCTTTCTCGCGTCTTACGCGATGATTGAGGAAGCCAGGTCGGCTCCAGCGGTATTCCTGCGTGGACACCGCGCTACTTCTCGTTCGTGAGTTCCACGACCATTACTTCGATGGGCTCATGGCCGGCATTGACATCGGCGTGCATCGTGCCGGGAGGATTAGCCGGCAACCAGTAAGCCTTTCCGGTTTCCCAAACGTGCTCCTCGGACTTGCCGTTCTGCTCCACAATCTTCATCGTTCCCCCGCGCAGCGCGATGATGACCCGGGGATGATCGTGCCGGTGCATGGTAAGCGGCACATTGGGCATCACGAGCGCCTTCCACACCCGCGCCTGCTGGTTTTCAAATTGGGGGAAACGCTGTGTTTGCGTGACGCTGTTTTCCGAACGCACCACCGCCGTGGCCGCCAGCAGCAGCATCACCACGATGGGCCGGCGGAATGACCGGATCTTCATTGTTCCTCCATTGATACGGAGCCCAACAGTAGCAGACGGGAAGCGTAAACTGAAACTCGAAAGGCGGCGCTCCGATGACCCTGACTCCAGCTGCGCGCAAACTCCGCTCTTATCAGCGCCGCATTCGCCAGGCGCGCATGGTCGCCAAGGCCATTCAATCGAAACACCATCCCATCCTGGCCCACATCATTCCCATGCGGCGCTGTAATCTCTCCTGCGCCTACTGCAACGAATACGACAAGGTCTCGGATCCCGTGCCCACCGCGGAGATGCTCCACCGGGTGGAATTGCTGGCCGGGCTGGGCACCAGCATCATCACCATTAGTGGCGGCGAGCCATTGCTCCACCCGGATCTGGATGAGATCATTCGCGGCATTCGCAGCCACGGAGCCATCGCCACCATCATCACCAACGGCTACCTGCTGACCCCGGAGCGCATTCAGCGATTGAACCGCGCCGGCCTCGAACACCTGCAAATCTCCATCGACAACGTGAACCCGGACGAGGTTTCGAAGAAGAGCCTCAAGGTGCTGGACCGCAAGCTGCAATGGCTGGCGGAGCATGCGCTGTTCGATGTCAACATCAATTCCGTGCTCGGCGGCGGCATGGCCCATCCGGAAGATGCTCTGACCATCACCCGCCGGGCGCTGGAGTTGGGGTTTGAAACCACCGTGGGCATCATCCACGACCACGACGGCCAACTGAAGTCCCTGGCGGAGAAGGAAAGCGCGATCTACGACCAGATCCTAAGCGAACGGAAACCCGCGATGTTCGCGTTTGCTTACGACAACCTCTTCCACAAAAACCTGGCGCTGGGCCAGCCGAATGACTGGTCCTGCCGGGCCGGAAGCCGCTACCTGTACGTATGCGAGCAGGGGCTGGTGCACTACTGCTCCCAGCAACGCGGGTACCCGGCCATCCCGCTCGAGAAATACACCCAGGCGGATGTGGATCGGGAATATTCGACCGTCAAGGAATGCGCGCCGTTCTGCACCGTTTCCTGCGTGCACCGCGTGGCCATGATCGACCTGATGCGCAACCAGCCGCGCGAAGCGCTGACCCGCTTCTTTCCTCCTGCTACCGAGGGTGGGCCGGCGCAGCTTCCCGCGGGCGTTCAGGTGCTGACCAAAATCTTCCTGCCTCCTGCGGATGGCAAGCCGCCGGGCGCGGCGCAGAAGATGGTGGCCGGCGCGGCGATGAAAGTCTTCGGCGTCAAGTGAGATAGTCGAAGCACACCAGAAAAACCAGCAGCGCGGTGATGGCTCCCAGCAGCACATCGAGCGCGTAGTGATAGCGGCCCACCACCGCGCCCAGCGAAATCCAGACGGCGATAAAAAGAAAAATCAGGCCGAAGACGGGCGTGAAGCGCAGCAAAACCAAGGCCACGGCAAAGCTTGAGGCTACGTGCGCGCTGGGGAACGAGATGGCGTGGATGCTGCCGTGCTTGAGAATCCACCGGTTGAAGATTCGCGCCTTGCCCACTTGTGCGGGAGGTGGCTGCCTGCCGGCCAAATCGCGCGGCGGGTACGCCGGGACGAACGGAGTGAATGCGTAACAGAGATAGGTCGCGATCAGGACCACCAGCCAGAAGCTGGCCACATGCTCCCGCTGCCCGATGACATAAAACACGGCGAGGCCGAGCGGAACCATCGGGTAGCAAAACAAGTAGGCAACCTCAAGGACCAGGCCGATACCGGTGCGCGCCGTCCCTGAGGTTGTGGCCGTGCGCGGCATCAACCAGCGGTCGAAGGTCAGCAGGCGCTGTTCCAGGCGGTGGTTCGGCTTCTGAAAAAATTGCCCGGTTTGCCAATACGGCACCAGAAACAGCGCGACGGTGAGAAAGTCGCGCAGGATGGAAACATAGAGAGGCGGCAGAAAGTGAGCGCTCGCCCGGGCCAAAGACACGGCGGCGAGCGGGACCAGGCCCAGCAGCGTAATGTTCCAGCGCCGGCGGGCCGGCAAGGGATGCGCGGAAAGCGCGTGGATCCAGGCCGCCACGGCCAGGATGATGGCAAAACCGACCTGGATCCATTCCGAAGTGCGCATCCGCCCTCTTTCCTCGTCGGCCGTCGCCCGGGAAGGGAACTGCCTCGGCGGCTCAAGCGAGTCCCTTCGGGCCTCAGTGGCCTCTTCTAATGTAATAGTAATAATTACGTTTTTTGCAGGCGGACAGGGCACAACACCGCTTGCGCCCTGCCGGCTAAATTCGCATGCGGGCGCGGTTATTGGCCGCCCGTGGTTCCTTTGCCGCCGCCGTAGGTCACGCGCCAGATGCTGTTCGATCCGTCGTCGGAGACCAGCAACGATCCATCCCGGGCCACGACTACGCCCACCGGTCGGCCCCATACCTTGCCATCGGAAGTCACAAAACCAGTGAGGAAGTCCTCATACTCTCCCGTTGCCTTGTCGTTCTTGACGGGAACGGCCACGACTTCATAGCCGCCCCGCGGATCCCGGTTCCAGGAACCATGCTCCGCGGCAAAAATCCAGCCGTGGAATTGCGCAGGGAACTGCGACCCCTGGTAAAACAGCATCTCGAGCGAAGCCATATGTGGGTTCACCAGCACGTCGGGAACGATGACCTTCGACTTCAATTCCGGATGCTTGCCCTGGTGCCGCGGGTCCTGGTTGCCGCCGATGTAGTACCAGGGCCAGCCGTAGAAGCCGCCCTCCTGGACGTGCGTAATGTAATCGGGAACCAGGTTGTTGCCCAACATGTCGCGCTCGTTGACCGAGCACCACAAATCGCCGGTGACTGGCTGAATGGCTTCTCCCACGCAGTTGCGGATGCCCGAGGCGTACACCCTTTCGAATTTGCCTTCCGGCGTAAACTCGAGCACATCGGCGCGATGAAACTCAGCCGGCGTGGTATCGGGATCGTCCACGTTGGAATGCGAACCAACGGATACCAGCATGTGCTGGCCGTCGGGAGTGAATACGATGTCGCGGGTGCGATGACCGCCACCGCCCGGCAGGTCGTCGAGCTTTTCTCCCGGACCCCGCGCCTTCATGTCTCCAACCTGGTAAGGAAAACGGACCACCGATGCGGTGTTGCCCACATACACCCATTTCGGATTCGGACCTGCGGGGTAGAAGTTGATCCCGAAGACTCCCTGCTGGCCGGTAGCAAAGGTTTCGATCTTTCCCGCTTTGCCATCCGCGCCGATTCCGCGAATCACGAGAACGTTTCCCGCCGAGCTCTCGGCCAGGAAAATGTCTCCGTTGGGCGCCATACGCATCAGCCGCGGATTATCGAGTCCGGTCGCAAATTGTTCCACCTTGAAGCCGGGAAGGGTTTTCGGCCAGGCTCCCTCGGGGCGCGGGGCGATCACGGCCGCATTATTTGCGGAAGGCGTGGCGTAGGGTGCGGGAAGATCGGCGGCCGTCACATGACGGCGAATGCCAGGCTGTTCTTTGCTGTAGTCGGTGAAGGCCGCGTCGCCGGTCAGGGTTTGCTGCGCAATGGCCGGCAGCACAGCCGGCAAGCAAAGTGCGACTGCCGTGAAGCAGGCAGGGAATTGAGTCAACTTCATTGGAATAAGTCCTCCAGGATGCCAGCCCTTCCAGTGTAGTGCCGATCTTCCGCTATCGGTTGCCGATACACTGCTTCTTAATGCATTCTTTGACGCCGACAAAAGTGATCGTCACCACCGACCCGGGGCAGGATGAGGCTGCCGCCATCATGATGATGCTGGCCGCGCCCGAGTCCTTCGAGATTCTCGGATTTGTGGCCACCGCGGGCAATATCGGGCTCGAACATACCGTTCCCAATACGCTCAGGATCCTCGAGCTCGCCGGGCGTACGGAGATCCCCGTTTTCGCTGGCGCCCCGGGCCCAATCCTGCGGAAACTGGTGATCGCCGACCATGTTCATGGTCCTTCCGGCCTGGATGGGCACGCTCTCCCTGCGCCGCGAACGCGGCCGCAAACTCAGCACGGCGTGGACTTCATTGTCGAAACCTTGCGTGCGGCGAAGCCCGAAGAAGTGAGCATCGTGTCTCTTTCTCCCATGACCAATCTGGCGCTGGCCCTGATTCAAGCCCCGGACATCGCCCCCCGCATCGGGGCGATTTTTTGCATGGCAGGCGCGTATTTCGAATGCGGGAACATCACCCCGGCAGCGGAGTTCAATATCTACGTCGATCCCGAGGCGGCCGACATTGTGCTCCGCGCGGGCGCGCCCATCACCATGCTTCCGCTGGACGTCACCCACAGGATGCTTAGTACCAGGGAAAGGCTCAATCGCATCCGCGCCGTGGGCACTCGATGCGCCATTGCGATCGCCGATATGCTGACGTTTTCCGAAGCCTTCGACTTGAAGAAATACGGTTGGGCCGGGGCCCCGTTGCATGGTCCTTGTGTTCCTGCCTACATGCTGCGGCCGCAGTTGTTTTCCGGCCGTACCATCAACGTCAGTGTGCAACTGGGTGAGGGGCTGACCACGGGCGCCTCGGTCGCCGACTGGTGGCAGATCACCGACCGGCCGCGCAACGTGACCTACATTCGCGACGGTGACTCCGATGGTTTCTACGACCTGATCTGCGAGTTGTACGCTCGCCTGCCGTAGCCGCCCAACCAAAAGCGGTTTGCCCATCCTGACTTTTTGGGTTTGAAGGGGGTGGTTTTTCTCGACCCCTCCACAAGGATGACGGCTGTTGTGGTGAGGTAAAAATACAAGAAATCGAAAAAGTCACAGGCTCCGACCGGAGCGGAGGTACCCACAGAATTGTCATCCCGACCGTAGCGGAGGGACCTGCTGTTTCTTCGCTGCTCCAGTGACGCGTTCTCTGAGGCACTCCCCTAATCCGGTTCGGCCTGCAGCTCAAAATGCTCCTGCTCCTTCTTCTCCGGTTGGAGACGTTCCTGCACGCGCCAGGTGAGCAGATAACCGGCGCCGGTGATGATGGGGATCAGGACCGCCGGAAGAACCGCCGTTGGCAGCAGGTAGTAAATGCCGCCCCCCAGGAAACACCATGCTACTGCGCTTACGTTGACTCCATGCCAGTAGTGGTAGATGCCTTTCATGTCGTAGAGGGCAGGAACATCGATATGCATGCGTGCGACGAACACATAATGGAACAGCAACACGCCTGCCAGGGGCGCGAATAAATTTCCCAGCGCCGTGGTCAGGGGCACCAGGCGATCGAGCAGCACCGGAAATGCGGAAAGAGCCGTGCTCACCACCCCCACAAACAACGTATTCCAGAAGCGGCCCGGGCCCTCGAGCAGGTTGGAAAGCGAAAGGCCTCCGGTGTAAAGATTCATCACGTTGATGGTGATCTCGTCGAGCGCGATGACCAGCAGCAGAACGAAGAGCGTAAACCACTGCGGGTGCACCACAGCGGCCAGCGAAAATGGATTCGGCTGCCGTCCCAGCGAAGCAGCAGCGCCGTAGGCGCCGAGCGAAACCGAGAAGCCGGTCGACAGGATCCCGGCGAGCATGGTGCCCCACCACATATCCGCGCGGCTGCGCGTGTAGCGGCAGAAATCCGCGGCGTCGGTGATCATGGTCAGCCACGCGCCGGTAAGGCTGTTCAGCCATATGGCGGCGAGCAGGTAGCCTCCGCCGAAATAACTAGGAACATGGGTATGGAAATGAAGGGCCGACTCCGGGCGGTAGCTCGCTGCCGGTGTGTGCACCAGGATCCAGAACAGGTACACAATACCGGCAACTTTCACCGGAAGGCCGAAACGGGAGATCAATTTCAACCAGTTGTAGCCGATCAGCGCAAAGAACACTTGCAGCGCGGCCAGTACCATGCCCGTGCGCACCACCGAATAGCTGCCGCCGTTCCACTGGTGGCGGATGGCCACAATCACGCTGGCGCCCACAATGGTCTGCATGGCAAACCAGTAGGCCGAGGCGATGGTGCGCATCACGGATGGCAGCCACTTCGCGCCCCGGATGCCGAACACCATGCGGCAGGCAACTTGTCCGGTGATGCCATAATCCACGCCGACCGTCGCCATGACGACATACGCCGCAAACGCGAAGACTACGCCCAGCGTGCTGCTCAGAACCGTGGCCCAGAAAGAAAGGCCGGAGGCAACGGCAAGGCCGCCGATCAGGATGGTCGAAGGGTTGATGAGAAAGTTGCTGACCAGCAGAAAGAGATCCGGCCAGCGCACGGTCTTGAGCTCGTCGGGAACGGGCTCAATGGCAAAGCCTTCGATGGCGCTGGTGGGATGTGTCTCCATTCCATGTCTCCAAATTGCATGTTTGGATGGTCAACGACACCCCGGATTTCCTGTAGACCTGGGAGTCGCGTCACAGCTCATGCGTCTTTCCTTAAATAGAAAGGCGCACACGAGGCGCTTTCCCGTGTCGCGTGCAGGAAATCCGGGTCAGGGATGGTCATCGATCGGCTACGCAGAGCCCTCCTCACCACTGTAGATCAGATTGGCGTGTCCGCCCTCGAGCCAGGTATAGATCTCCCAGAGATTGTCTTCGGGGTCGGTGAAATAGCAGGCGTAGGCGTTCCAGGGATAAGCCTGCGGCCCGGCGAGAAAGGGTACGCCGCGGGCTGAAAGCTCCAGGTGCAGCTCACGGACCCGCTCACTGTCGTTGACCTGAATGGCGGCCATGGCGCGCCAGCCGCCGGAGCGAGGCATGGGCCGCAATTGCAGGTGGGTCTGCATGTGATCCACCTGCCACAGGGCCAACGTCACTCCGCTGGTAAAGAAATCGGCGAAACCCGCAGCCAGACGGCGCAGCTTGAAACCCGCCTGGTCACGATAAAACGCGACCGCCTGCTCCAGGTCCTGGACCAGGAAGCAAATGTCACGAATGGGTTCATTCATGCTGCGCGCAGAGTGCTCGTCTGATCCTCAACCATGCGTCGGCATGACGGTGCTGACGCCGGCGCGGATTCCCGTGGGCCAGCGCGCAGTGACAGTCTTGACGCGTGTGTAGAAGCGGACGCCCTCCATGCCGTGCACGTTATGATCGCCGAACAGGGAGCGCTTCCAGCCGCCAAAGCTATGAAACGCCATGGGCACCGGGATCGGCACATTGATGCCCACCATGCCCACCTTTACCTGGTTGGCGAAGGCCCGCGCCGTGTCCCCGTCGCGGGTAAAAATGCAGGTGCCATTGCCGAATTCATGATCGTTGACCAACTTGAGCGCATCGCTGAAGGTGGAGACACGAAGCACGGAGAGCACGGGGCCGAAAATTTCCTCGCGATAGATACGCATGTCCGCGGTGACATGGTCGAAGTAGCACGGAGCGACAAAGAAGCCGTTGCCTTGCGGCAGGTTACCTTTGGGATCGACGAAAAGCTTCGCACCCTCCTTGACCCCAAGATCGATGTACCCGTTGACCTTGTCGCGGTGGACTCCGGTGACCAGCGGACCCATTTCCGCCCCGGACGAAGTGCCATCGGCCACCTTCAAGCGGGCCAGGCGCTCTCTCATCCGCGCCAGCAGAGCTTCGGCCGTGCCGTCGCCCACCGTAATCGCAACCGAGATGGCCATGCAGCGCTCTCCGGCGGAGCCATAGGCAGCGCCGGTCAGCGCATCAGCGGCTTGGTTCAGATCCGCATCGGGCATCACAATCATGTGATTTTTCGCCCCGCCCAGCGCCTGTACCCGCTTGCCGGCCTGGGTTCCGCGGCGATAGACATACTCGGCGATGGGCGTAGAGCCGACGAAGCTGACCGCCTGAATGCCGGGATGGTCGAGAATCGCATCCACCACCCGCTTATCGCCATGCACGACATTGAAGACGCCGTCCGGCAACCCGGCTTCCTTCAGCAGCTCGGCAAGTATGATCGCCGCCGAAGGATCCCGCTCACTGGGCTTGAGAATGAAACAATTTCCGGTGGCCAGGGCGATGGGCAGCATCCACAACGGCACCATGGCGGGGAAGTTGAATGGCGTGATGCCGGCGACGACCCCTAACGGCTGGCGGAACGACCAGCTGTCGATGTTGGTGCCCACCTGCTCGGTGAACTCACCTTTGAGCAGGTGAGGAATACCGGTCGCGAACTCGACCACTTCGAGCCCACGCGTGACTTCTCCTATGGCATCGTCGAGTACTTTGCCGTGTTCGGAAGTAATCACGGCCGCCAGCCGTTCCGTATTTTTCTCGAGTAAATCGCGGAAGCGAAACAACACCCGGGCGCGGCGTAGGGGAGGTTGATTCGACCAATCCGGAAAAGCTGCATTGGCTGCGGCGACGGCCAGCTCCAGTTCGGCAATTCCGTCCAGCGGCACGCGCCGTTTGACTTCTCCCGTCGCCGGATTGAACACATCGGCGAATGCTTTCGCTTGACCGGCAACGGCCTTTCCTCCAATCCAGTTGGGAACAGTCTCTACGGACTGTGGAGTGTCACTTTTGGGTTCGGCGGAGGCAATCGTAGCCATAAAATTTCTCTCGATTCTGTGGGAAAGTAGCGCGCAAAACTCTTCTAATGATAACTCTAATCTCCTGAGGCCACGGGTTACCGGCAGCCGCCAGGCTCAGTGCGATTTCCCTATGGAACTTGGCGGAGGATAGATGCTGGATGCTTTTCCGCCGTGAAACGCCGGGCTCCCCATTCGTCGCGAACATCGCGAGGGGTGGCAACTTACTTCAGATGCTGTTCCTGCCGGAGGCCCGCAGTCGAGAAGACTCTTAGAAAAGTACTGATTGACACCGACATGGCGTCCGATGATGCCGTGGCCCTCATAATGGCGTTGCGATCGTCCGCGGTTGAAGTGTTAGCCATCACCGTCGTGGCCGGCAACGTCCCGGTCGGCCAGGGCACGCAAAACGCCCTGTTTACCGCCGAACTGTGCGGCGCTTCGGTGCCGGTGTTCACCGGGGCTGCCGCGCCGCTGACGCGTGAGCTGGACGACGCCGTTTGGTTCCACGGGAGCGACGGGCTCGGCGATCACGGTTACCGGCCGTTATCACGCACTGCCGAAGCCGGTTTTGCCGTGGACGCAATTGTGCGTGTGATTGAGACAAATCCCGGGCTCGAGATCATCACCCTGGGGCCGCTCACCAACCTGGCCCTGGCGCTTGGCCAAAATCCACAGCTGGCGAAGAACGTGAGCCGCTGCGTGGTGATGGGTGGGGCGCCGTGCTGTGAAGGCAACGTCACTCCCGCAGCGGAATACAATTTCTGGGCGGACCCCGAGGCGGCACGTGTGGTTCTGCGTTCCCAATTGCCGCTTGAGTTGGTAGGCTGGCAGCTTTGTCGCGGGGAAGCCGTCGTGAAGGAACCCGAGATTCACGCCATTCTGGCCCTCGAAAACAAATTTGCCGAATTTGCCATCCGCTCCAACGACGTGGCCGTGCGCGCCTATCGAACGCAAACCGGGGAGGAAGGGATTTCGCTTCCCGATCCCACAGCCATGGCCATCCTGCTCGATCCCGCGCTGGCCGTAGCTTCTTCCGAACACTACATGGACGTCCAGGTTGATAGCGGCATCACCCGCGGCATGAGCGTGATCGACCGCTTGGGTGTGGCCGAGGATGCCAGGAACCGTGCCGTCTGGAATGAAGTGCTCAAGCAGGGACGCAGGCAGCGCGTCGTCTGGGAAATGGACATTCCGGGTTTCAAACGGGCCCTTTTGCGAGCTTTGGCGTGAGGCGCGCGGTCATCTTCGACTGCGATCCTTCTCCGGACGATGCCGTGGCGTTCCTGGCGGCTCTGGCGTCGCCTGAGGAACTCGAGGTTTTGGCCATCACCACCGTGGCCGGCAATGTCCCGGTGGAACTCACCGCGAAAAATGCGCGCAAAGCGCTTGAGCTGGCCGGGCGAAGGGACGTGCCCGTCTATGCCGGGGCCGCGGCGCCGCTGCTGCGTCCGCTGGTGACGGCAGAGCACGTTCATGGGCGGACGGGATTCGATGGTTTCGATCTGCCCGAGCCGCGGTTGCCGCTGGCAGCCGGGTTTGCCTCTGCGGCCATGGTTGAGCTGATCATGTCCCGGCCGGCCAAAACCGTCACTCTTGCTTGCCTGGCGCCCCTCACCAATGTGGCGCTGGCTATGGCGCGAGAACCGCGATTGGCCGAACACCTCGCCGGCATCGTGCTCATGGGCGGCGCGATGTCGGAAGGAGGCAACATCACCGCCTCGGCGGAATTCAATTTCTTCGTGGATCCTGAAGCTGCGGCACGGGTCTTTTCGAGCGGGGCGGAGATTACCATGATCCCGCTCGACTGTACCCACCAGGCCTTGCTCACCGACGAACGGCTGGCCACTCTTCGCGATGCCGGAACCGCGGTGGGTACCGCCTTCTACCATCTCCTCGAGTGGAACAAGCGCTTTGACCGCGCCAAGTACGGTTGGCTTGGCGGTCCCCTCCATGACGCTACGGTAACTGCCTATCTTTTAGCGCCCCAGCTATTCGCCGGCCGCCGGGTGCGGGTGGATATCGAATGTCTGAGCCCGCTGACCTGGGGGGCCAGCGTCGTCGATTGGTGGGGCGTGAGTGAAAAGCCGGCAAACGCGCTAGTCCTGCGCACCATCGACGCCGAGGGCTACTTCCGGCTAATTTTTGAGAGGCTGCTGCGCCTCTGAATCTCCTGCCAAATTATCTAAACCCGCCATGAAAATACCTGCCTGTCGGACGACGTCTCGTGGAAAACCGTCCTTTCCGCGCTCCACAGAATTGTCGTCCCGAGCGCAGTCGAGGGATCTGCAGTTTGCCTGACTC
>JBARKD010000198.1:0-13597 GCA_049800615.1 Acidobacteriaceae bacterium
CCTCCAGGTAGACCGAAGGACTCAGCGACATTGGAAGCTCGAAGACACCTTCGACATCCAGACCGTTGGGATTGCTCAAGGTGGTCAGATTGAGCGGATCGCCGCCTGCGGTAAAGCTGCCGCTGAAAGTAAGCTGGATGAAGATGGTAAAGTTGCGCTCCCCCGCGCCACCGGTGTAGTCAATGATTGCTCCTGAAACAGCCATGGTTTCTCCTTGGTAATAAACTCGATTAGCGGCCGCCGCTATTCCGGGCCTGCCGGGCAATCCGGCGCACCTGACCTTGTTCGGCGCGGACGAGGTGCTCCATGATTTCGTCCATGCCTTCCAACGCCTTCTGTTCGTATTGCCGGGTCCAGGCATCGTTCCCCCGGACCGTTGCCACCAGAGCCGCCGTGCCATACGCAACCACGTAGCCGATGCGCGGGTGCGAAAGCAGGACGCTGTCATCGCTGCTCAGGGCTGGTGGGGCAAATTCACCGCGTATTCGCAGGTCGACCGCGATGGAGCAGTTGGTTAGCCATATCACTTGGCTGCGGAATTCCCACCCTGCTAGACCCTCGCGGGGTTGGAGATCAGGCAGCACCTCAAAGTTGCGGACCAACCGGTAATAAGAAGGATCGCTGCCGGCCGGCTTCCAGTCGATGCGCAGCGGCTGGTTGGTGAGGTTCGCCAGCGGTCCGCTTCCGGCCTGGTAAGTAGCCAGGTTTGGCGTACCACCAGGGATTCCCGGTACTTCAACAAGCGCGATATCCCACGAAGACTGCGTCGATGCCAGTTGCGAATTGACATCGTCGTACACCTCGCAGACCAGCGGTATCAGAAAGCTATCGGTTAGATAGGATCCCTGTGGGTCGTCCAATAGGTTGCGGACCCGCGCCTTAACCTGGCCTAAAGTCCAGCTCAAGAAGTTGCCTTGCCCTTCGCTTTATCCCGCTCTGCCTTGATCTGGTTTACCGTTTTCCACTCTTCGGCGGTCAGTCTATCCATCTCGACGGCGCCGTAAGCGATTCGCCCGTTTTTATAGGCTTGGACTACGTCAAAAATGTGACCGCAGTTCACGCAAAGAATGGCCCCCGCCTTGGGCGTGCCAGCGCAGCTAGGGCACGGGTCCGGTTGCTTCTCCATCAGCGGATTAGCCTGCATGACCCAGCGCGGCAAATCTGGAATGAGGCCTTCATCCAGGGCTAGTCGAGCCAGGTCTCGGTGGGTGTCGTTCACGTTCATGCGCTGGGAATCGTTCTCGTACCACGCATTTGCCGATTGCAACCGCTGCAGTATGGAGGCATTTCGCTTCTTGCGGATAGCATTCAACGTTTCGTGAAAGTCCCGCTCGCGCACCTCCACGTAAAACTCTCCCCGATCGCTGTATGCCACTTCCGGAACACGAATCATCGCACCCTTCTTGATGGTGTTGGGGGCATGATCGCCGATGTAGCAGAGCACTCCGCCGAAGCCCCCATCCTGCTGTACGTATTCGCGAGTGTATTCGGCCGCGAGCACCAGGGGAATTGCGGGCACTGGTTCCATCTGCATCACATTCTGAGCGTCGCAGCCCAGGTCCTTGTGCCCCCAGCGCGTCTCTCGAATCAGATACACCGCATAGGGCTGGCCCAAAGGGCATGCAGGCACCTCATCGGGAAAATAGATACCACCATTGATCTTGAGCGGGAAGGGGTTCAGGTTAAGGATTGTGACGGGCTTATCAGCTTCTGCCTGTTTGAGCAGCCGTTGAATTTCGGTATATCGTTTCGCCGTCCAACGCTGGCCGGGATCGCGGAATTTTCCGGGATCCCGGCCCAGCAGCGCCTCCGCATTGGCGCGCTGCATTTCCGGGGTGATGACAACTGTTGCCATGGGTGCAACTCCTTGCAAAGAAGTAGTTCAAGTAACGGGATGGAATCGCTGAATTCGGTTACTGGCTGTGGATTAGGCTCTATAGAATGCCGATATGTTCATTTGCGTTGCCGGTGCGGCGCGCCAGATCCTGTCGCCACCGGCTCGCAGCCAGGCTGCTACTTTGCATGGGGGTGAGATGATCGCGCATCATGGCCTCGTACTCCGCCTTTCTCTTTTCCTCGGCCTGCTGTTCTTCATATTCAAAGCGCAGTAAGTACTCGCGTGCGCGCGACCCTGGGCTACCTCGTCGTCCTTGAATCCCTGCACAATACCTGGAGATCAAACCCTGCACAATGTCAACCGACGGCGCCTTTGCCCAGGGACCGAAAATCATTTCGTAATCTCCGCACTCTGGATAAGGCCCCAGCATCGGCGTAAACCCATCGATCGCCTTATACGAATACCACTCTGCTTCGGTGCCATAGCTTGACGCGGGAAACCACTTCTCCAAAATCCAACCCTCCGCGTGGGGATACTTCTTCACCTCGCGCATCTCGGTGACCACACGAACCGGCCGGTTGTCATGGCGAGTGAAGTTACACCCTGGCGCCTCCAGGTTGGGCTCAAAATGCAATCCGCCCTTTTCTGCTGTTGACAGCCCGGGAGCCCAATCCCGGTAAACACCCGACTCCTTGACCAGGCGATCGCTTCCCACCAACAACCGCCACTGAGGTTTGCCGTAAGGGTTCTTCCCCCCATAATTGGTCAGAAAGCGCTGGATGGCGCTCGGCACTATGTGGTTCATGATTGTCCGCCACTATAGGTGAAGGGGGCCGTCTTTCTGCCGTACCAATTCGCGGACATCGAAGCGTCGGTGCTCTCCAGGTGATAGCCGACGACTTCAGGGATAAATCCACGCTTCGCCCGTGCCCAGGTCTTGGCAAATACCATGTCACCGCGACCTGCGTCAGTGTGCGCAACGGGATATTCGCGAACGCCCGAGACCTCGGGACACCACATCTGAAAGAAGCCTATCGGTATGTAACCTCCCGCATCTTTGCTGGTAACGCGTGTGCCGAGCGGGAAGGCATTCATATGGACATAAGCGTCACACTCGTGTTGTAAGACAGGCATTTCGAGAAATTTGTCCCACTCGGCATAGCCGCGCACGCAAAACCGGTCGATACCGTAGATCATTTCTCGATCTAATTCCGCGTTCTGCAGGAGCAGGCGCGTCTGCGGAGGGAGCCAGATATCGGCGTCCAAATGGACGACCCAAGCGTCGCCGTCAAGGCGCTTCAGTCCATCGTTGATGCCTGCCCCCTTGCAAAACTTGTTCCAACGCGAATTGAGCCGATCCGTCGGGATGCATTGGACGTGATGGAATTCGCAGACGCGTTGGGTGGCGCGGTCCTCCGCGGAGGTAACAACCACAATGCGATCGAACAAATACTTATTGGCCGGCAGGGTGCAGCGAAGAAAGTCGGAATAGCGGTCGCACACCACAACTGCTTCTAGCTTGAAACGGGTAGCGGGCAAGTGCGTCGGACCTCCAGGGCAAGGGCATTCATAAGACATTGCTGGGCGCTCCAGGAAATGCGCAGGGCTGAGACGGTTATCTCAGCCCTGCGGTATGGCTAGTTGTAGACGGGGACCTTCAGGCCAGTAACCGAAGAGATCGCCTGCGGATTATCCACGGCGTACTGCCTGGCATCCACGTAATAGCATCCCTCGTTCGCTGTAGGATTGCCCGAAGCCGGATCGTAGATTTGGAACACCCATTGTCCGCTCCGGTTCTTGAACCAGAACGGCGCCTTGCCCCAAACCACTTTGAGCCAGGAGCCGAACTCCATGAAGTCGATGCGGGAGTTGTCCGCGTGGATGTTGCGCACGACTTCTCGCCCGGCAATCGTGAACTGGCCTACGTTCGCGGTCAGTCCGTCAAAGCCCGGCATCTTGCCGTTCGTCATCAAAATCTCCTGCTTGGCGAAGCCCATCTCCTCATAAGCCTGGATTTGCGCCGGATGGGCATGCCATACCTGGGTCTTCAGCGCATCGGTGCCCAGGCTCTGTTCCACACGGCTCAACGCCGCGCGCAGCATGGGCAGAGACAACGGAGCGCCGCCTGCTGCCACACCGTTCGCCACCACGTAGTTCTGGGTGCGATTGATCCCCAGGTACGTGCCGGTCGTCGAAGTATTGTGGAAGTACGGGATCCCGTAGAGAAATACGGGGGTCGTAGCGGCCACGCCGGCAACCATGATGAAATCGCCGGCGACCGTTCCCGCAGGCACCGCGTCTACGGTAATAGACTGCACCGCACCCAGCTTGTTGTTGACGTTCGTGACATAGCAGGTGCCGCGCAGCGTGTAGGTGTTCGACATCACCTGCACCTGTTGGCCCTGCGAGATTAAACGCGCGCCCCAAGGCGAGCTTGCTAACACGATGGGATTAGCGCCGCCGCCGGCGTAGCTGGTATCCACCTGGGCGATCTTGCCGTCCCCGGACTGCTGCAGAAACTGGTCGCGGTTCTTGGCCATCTGAACAGCGACATCGGCCAGGGTTTTAGTGACCGGGTTTTCGGATACGACCTTCGGTCCGCCTTCGCCAATGATGTCCACTAACCGCGAGTACTCCACCGGGATAACGGTTGCGAGTGGAGTCAGAGTCCCTTGATCCCACGCGCTGAAATTGCCTGCCGGCAGAATGCCGCCATCCAGGTTGAATAGGGCCACATTACCGGGGAACGCGGTCTGGAAGCGGATCCGAAAGCTGCGCAGCGAGACCGGTGTGATGGAGCCGCGCTCAGAGATGCGAGAGTCGAGCTTGGCCTCTTTTTCGATGAGCAGCTTGATGACCTCGTTGAGGGCCTCGAGCTGCAGCTGCTGTGTTGTGGACGCTGTGCCAATTACATTAGACATGAGAATCCTTTACATGCGATAAATCCCTGAATCCCTCACCGAGACGTCATCAGCTGTAGAACGCGAGGTAGAATCTGCTCTCGCGCGAGCTTGTCAAACGGTTTGCCCGGGTGGGTTCGTTGCCATTCCGCCTGCGCCTGGTCGAAGGCTGTGCTTGAGCTCATGCCTGCGCTGCCGGTGCCGGCTGGTCCGGTCGATCCCTTGGGTTCCGTTTTCCGCGTGTTGTCGATCTGGGCGTCTACCTTCGTGCGTCGCGCCGCGGAGGCATTGGCAATCTGCACCCCTGCCTCGCGTAATTCTTCCCGCGCCACGTCGGGGAGATATTGTTGTACGGCCCGGTCAATGGCCGCGAGCCTGCGTTGCCGCGAAGCATCGCCGATGGGCAGCCGCTGCAGCGAGTGCATTTGATCCTGCAGAGCCGGGTTCACTTGAATCTTGCGAATTAGCTTGGCGCCAATTGCCTTCGGTAGAATGTTTTTCAGATAAGGACTGACTACGCCGCCCTGCTTTTCCACGTTGGCGATAATTCTGCTGATGCCGTCCTGGATGCGTGTCTGGGCTTCCTCCTGCAGTCCTGTTTCGAATGAACGTCTCTCTTCCACTCGCTCGCTGTGCTGGCGGAGGTTCAGTGCGCGTTCCCGCTGATCCAGCTCATTTGCCTTTCGTCGCAGGGCATCTGGATGCGCCTCTAACGCGGGGGAAGCGGCCGCGGATTCTTCCCTGAGGGCCTGCAGTGCATCGTACGTGCGCTGGTCGCGCCCGCGCTCTTCCTCTGAGCGATAATTGTTCGCCTGGAGGTGCTGGGAAATATCCTGTGCGCGGTATTCGAGGTCGAGCAATACCACGTTGTCGACAAATCCGAAAAAGTCATCACCGATGACCGGCTTGCCGTCTTGCATCACCACATTACCGTCGGGATCCCGTTCGTAGCTAAGCTCAGCTATCTTGCCCAGCGAGGCCATGGTTCCCTCGCGCGTGGTCGACCCGAGAAAGGTTTGACGCACGTCGAGCCACGTAGACGAATGGTCCAGCGCCGCACGTGCCGAGTCAAGGTCCGGGAAAATGTCCCGATAAGGTTTGAGCTCCGCTGCCTCCCGCGCCGTTTTATACAGTTGGCCCTTCAGTTTCGTGTCGGTCTGAAGCAACTTACCAAACTCGGGGTTGTCGGTAATCATTTGGCTCAGAAGTTCAGGAGTGACAATGATTTCCGCTTCCAACTCGAAAACTTCTGTTTCCGGCGCGTCGGGCGCCTCCGCCGCAGCTGATGGCTCCGCCGGCAACTCTTCCGTCGAGTTGGAAACAGTTTCCGGTTCATTCTCCGCGGGCGCAGCGGCCTGTGCCGGTTCTAATGCGGACAGTTTCTCCGCAAGCAGAGCCGCGGCATATTCCTCACGCCCGGGGAACTTGCCTGGATCAACGCTGGATGTCGGAACGGTTCCGCTCGCGAAGGACGGGGAGGCAGCGTTGGGTGTCGGTCCAGGTCCAGGCGCAGGCGCAGGCGTAGGCTCTACGGCCGGAGCAGCGGCCGCTATCGTCTCTTGAGTCATGTTTCTTCTTTCTTCGATTGATGCTGCATCAACTGTGGGGTGCGAAGCCTTGGTGGTTCTATGGCTCTCGGTGTGAGGAGAAGAGGGCCGGAGGTGTTTCCAAACCTGAGCTCAATCCCGTAGCGTATCCGCAAGCTTGACCAGCGTGTTGGCGGCCTGTACCTGACCCTGAATATTTCCGGCTGTGGCATGGGGCGGTAGATGCATCAGGCCGCCCATCGTATTCACCACGTCATCGATCTCCGCCTGTGGAATGTCCGGTGAGTTATGCTGGCCGGCTTGTGCTACAGCGGCCTTTTGCTGCACGGCCTCCGCCATCTGCTGCGTCTCGAGCGCCACAGCCGCGGTAAAGTAGGCCAGCAGGTTCTGCCAACCCGTAGGATTGTCGTCCGGGATGTCGGAGTTCTCCTGGCAGTATTGCCGCACAACCTGCTTGAGGACCGTGAAATCATCGATCTCCTTGTCCGGCATGATGGATGGTTTCACTTGGCCGGTAGGATAGCCTGTCTGTGGATCGATGGCCGGTACCACCTCTGCTTGTAACAACCGATCGATGATCTGAAGCACCTTGGCTCGCATAGCCGCCCCCGGTACGACCATGTTCGGTACGCCCAGGGCCGTCGCCGCTTGCTCTTGATTTGTGGGGTCGTCAAAGATTGCCTGCGCCAGTGGATTGCTGGCCGCAGCCTGCATCAAATTCATCCAGCGTTGCCGTAGTTCTGCCGCGGTTATGGGTAGACCCTGATCGGTATCCGCATAGGCATGCACGCTGCCCTGCAGGTCATCGAGCCGTATGTAATCGTTCCTGAATTCTGAGCCGCGCTCCATAACCACGAGCTTCATATCTGCGGTCAGGTTTTCCCGCGCGCAATTTACCGCCAACTCATCGGCCTTTGCGTGCTCCTCCTGCAGATTCTCCCAGTAGATGTTCAGCTTGCCTAAAGCGGTATTCAATTGCTGCTGTTGGCCGCCAAAGGTTTCGATCGACGGATCTCCCGCTCCGCCATAAACCTGTGGCGGTATGCCGGCGAACATCTGCGCGTTGTAAGCCAGCTTGTCCAGGTAGGTGAGCGCCTCCTCATGCATCTCGAACTGAAACTGGTAGAGAGCATCAGCCATTCGCAGCGAACCCGGAGCGCCAGTCCGCTTAAGCTTCACCAGGTTCAGCACCCCGGGCAGCAACGGTTTGCCCTGCATTGACTTCGTGTCAATCAGGTCCGCGTTGGCCAGCGTCACCCCGGAGGAACAGCGGTCCATGAATTCATGCAGAATGTTGGCCATATCGTTGTAGCGCTTCTGGAAGGGCACGACGACGTCGCCGATGGCCGGTGGAAACAGCCCAAACCCTTCATGGGTTCCTGCCCATGTCCACTCGCGGGTGAGCGCAGCCTCGCGGATGGAAAGGAATGTGCTTCCTGTATTCACCAGCAACAACCCTGTGGGAAACGCAGCTCGTATCCGCTGGCCAAATTCCCGGTCATCTTCAATATCGAGTGCCCAGGGCTGAATCCAGGTTCGCGATAGCGTGGGCCGCTGGTCTTGCAGGATGCTGGAATATCCCGTCGTTTGTGCGTACACTTGCTGCCTTGCAATGCGGTCAATGCTGCCGTTGGCAGATAGCTCGCTGGTGGGACTCGCGGCAATCTGCTCATACATATCCGGGTATGCGGCCCGCAACGCACCTAGATGCACTTCAACTTCGAGGTTCAAAATGGGGGTCTGCCGCAGGTTGTTGGCTGCCGGGTCGCAATCCACCTGAAGAGGGCCGTAAAGGTTCTGCGCCACCATGCCGTTTGGCAATTCCTCGTCGCCCACCTTGCGGATGACTAATCCATATTCCCCCGGGAAAAAGGAGTCGGCTTTCATGGGCGATTGGCACTGTTCGCAGCGATGCCCATTCGTGGGCATCGCGTCTGCCGGCGTAGTTGCGCCGCATTGAAAGCAGTGGTAGCGATCGGGCTCAAGCTGCGTTTCCGTCTCATTGAATACCGGTTCGCGTGTGGTACCGGCTCGCTCTGCATCGACCACGTACCGCGTGTGGCGAAAGACCGCGCCTGTGGTGTAAAGATACAGAAGTTGTTGCTTGAGTAAGGACTGTTCGCCGTTTTGTCGCTCGATAATGTCAATGAGCGTCTGCGCCGCCCGGGCCGTCGTCACATCCGAAAGCTGCTCAGCATCCACCGGCATCCACTTGGACTTGGGTACCTGCGGAGCAAGCGCCGCGACAAAGCCGGTCGCGAGCATCTGGTAAAAGTTGTTGCAGTACTGGTAGAGGTCCTTGTCGTCGGCCTCCGGCGCGTTGTCGCTCTGATGCATCCAATCAAGCGCATTGAAAAACTCGGCCTGCCCTGGGCCGAACGAGATAAATTGATTTCCCTTGAAAAACTCCAGGTTTTGCAGGCAGCGCTGCATCAGCACAATTCGGTCCTGGGACCATTGATCCTTATAGCGCCGCACGAGCGCGATCAACCGCTGCTGATCCTCCGGGCTTAGTGGACCGCTGTTCTGTAGCTCGTCTGCCGTCCCCTGCATCGGGTCGGAGGGCGTATGCTCCATTCCGCGCGAAGACTGGGGAGCCTCCGGGAATGGGGTGCTATCAACTCCGGGATCTATCGCCATGTACCCTTGTTTCTTTCCTGGTTCCCTGAGACCAATGGTGCCCTGAGACAGATAGAGCTCCGGTTATCGTCAACGCCTGGCGCGTCACGAAGGTAGGAGATGCCTTACTTAGGGATGTGCAAAGTCACTTCTGCTTCTGGTTATGGGGGGAAGCGGTCTGCTTTCCCAATGCTTCCGCTTGATTCAATGCGGCGCTCACTGCTTCAGCCTGCGAAACCCAATGGACATTCGCCCCACTCTGTATCCGGTTGTAGTCTCGGTAAGCTTTGCGGGTTAGCGCATCGGCCAGCTTCGAAGGTCGCCGCCGGGACGTTCTCAGCCGTTCGAGTTCTTCTGCATCCGGGTCGGAAGGCTCTTCGCTCTCAGAAATGGAGTCCGTAGAGGGCGCGCAAAACAGCGGGCCGCCCAACCCTAATGCGGCAAGTCGATCGAGCAACAGTCGCCGCTCGCTTATGAGCTCGTCGACCTGTCTGCTGAGCAGACTCTTAATTTCATCGTGCGCGGAGCGCGAGATCCAAGGCAGCCTCATTGCGTGCAGGTATATCCCCACGTGTAGAGGGTCGATGCAGCTAAGGCTGTGGTCGACGTGAGCGAGAAAGCGGTCGCTGAACCCACGGGGATGTAGGGCCCGGCTGTGCCCAGAAGTTCCGCGGCCGCGTTAGCCGGCCACAGCGAGCACTTCGCCAGCGTTGCGTATGCTGTCCCGAATGTGCCGGTGGCAATTGTCGCCGAAGCCGCCGGCGACGCCCCAGTGGTCACGCTTAGATAGCCCGATAAATCGTTCGAGTTGGCGTTGAGCGAAATCGTCGGCGAAGTCCCGGCTCCTGGCCCCGCGCTCAGAGTCGGCACCGAGGCATACGTGCCGTTCGCATAGCCAGAGAAGTGGACCGCGCTGACCGTGCCGGTGTCATTGATCAGCGGCACCAGCATCGAGTTAGCCGCCGTGAAGTCCATGGTGATTGGGAAACCGCATCCCCCAAGCTTGGTCAACGCTACGGACTCCGTGCTCAGTGTCGGATACAGATCGACCCATGCCACGCTCTCCGTCTGCTGTGCGCCGCTGGCCCAGCACTTCGACTGAAAGTAAAACTGAGGAGATGGCACATATGACGTTGACGTCGCCCCGTTGGTCGAGACCAGGTAGACGTTCGGCGGAGCGTAAGAAAAAATCGTACCGCCGTTGCGATGCACCTCGGCATGGACCGGATCGGCGTACTCGAACACCGTAGTGCTGGCGCTGGCCGCGGTGGGTCCGGTAGGGGTCACCGTCCCGCTGTTCAAAATATTGACAAATTGGTGTGGGCCGCCGCTATTGGTGTTGTCGTAGATCTGGCTCGAATATGTGCCCGTGGCCGTGTCCACAAAGGACATTCCATTCAGGTTGATGAACCCGGTCGATGTGTTATAGAGCGCCTGGAAGCCGCTGCCGACCTGGTTCGGCGAAGTCGAAGTGAAATTGGTCCCCGTCAGCCGCTTAGTGTTGACAATCTGCATCGCATAGGTCCCGCTCAGCGTGCAGGAAATATTGTCGTAATTGATCTCGTTACCCTCGAGTTGCAGGCAGCCGGCGGTATTGCCTGCGCCAATGTCGTAAAACCGCAAATTGCTGAGTTGCAGGTCGTCGTTCTGCAGCTCTGCCATCTGCAGTCCCCATCCGCTGATATGTGTAGCGACGATATTACTCAGGGCGATGTGCGAAATCACGCCCGGACCCGGAGCGTCCGCAACGTTGATATACAGCGCCTGCGCAGTTGGCGAATTGCGGCTGTTGGTGCCGTAGCCTGCGCCATAAATCGTGCCGTTCGAGATCGAGATGCGGTCGGGCCATTGAGCAGTAGTAGTCGTGTTGTCTTCCCCCACGAATACAGCTTCGCGGCCAGAGCCGAGCGAGACGAATCCATTCACCGTAACGTTATTACAGGAGTTGATTAACAGCGTCTCAGTGTCGTCAATGCTGGTAATTCCTTCAGCCGTAATGTCCTGGCAGGGTATTGAGTAGACCGTATATTGCGAGTCATACCAGGAGGTCTCAAAGCAGGCATCCGCATTGTTAGCGCAGGAGAGCCCGTTCACCCGCAGATCCTGGTTGTTGATGGCAAATAGACCGTTCGCCTCAAAATTGGCAATGTTCATGTTGTGCATGGAGGTGTGTAGCGAGCTGGCCAGACGAAATCCGCTCAGGTCTCCATTGTTCAGCGTTACCCCATCAAAAGAGCAATTGGTGCATGACTGTACATCCAGAGCATAGCCCGAGGTTCTAGCCGTAGCCGCGGGGCCGAAAGAAATGGCTAGATTCGAAAGGCCGAACCCTGTAGCTCCGGTTGATGCGATACAGTCACTGGCGCCAATCGTCTGGCAAGCCAAGGAAGAAGACGGTCCGTCCCCGAAAATCCGCACGTTCTGGGCCCCGGAAAGTACCGCAGCCGAACTGTTGTCCAATAGGTAATTGCCGGCTGGAATATAGACGGCCTGTCCGGAGATGGCCGCTGCCCCGACCGCGCCCTTGAGGCCAGCGGTATCCGCTGCCATATGGGCACCATCCCCCACGGCGCCAAAATCCTTCACGCTGATACTTTGCTGCAGCTTCGCGGTGATCGTCTGTGTCACTGCGCCGGGCGATCCCTGGTTGTAGTTTCCAGAAGCCGCGACCACCGTATACTGCGACCCATTCCACTGGTAAGAAGTGTAGGGTGTGGTGGTGATGTCTGTCAGACCCAAATCAGGGATTCCATGAACAGTTGCGATGACGCTGGTTGCGCTCGCCGGCGCGATCAGCCGGTACCACTCCGCATCGAGCACGATGGTGTTAGGACCATTCGTGGTTTGGTTGGCAGTAATGGCTTCCTGCAGTCCCCCAGTTCCAGAGGTCAGGTAATAAGGAGGCACATGTGTATTCATGGTCGCCATATTGACACTGCACACGCTGATATATACCGAGCTTGGGGTTGCCACTTCCGTCAGGCTTGGGTTGCTGTCTACCACCTTGATCGGGATGCCGGTCGAGAATGCAGCAAAGTTCTTTCCTCCGGCACTCACTTGGCATGTCGCGGGAGGGAACGAGAAGCCCCCGGAGGAAGATCCGTACACCTTGAACTCGCCGTACTGGGACGCAATGAGCTGGCCCGCGTTCTGTGCTTTGACACAGCAGAAGCAGGGAACCAAGACCGCGAAAAGAACTAAATATTTCTTCATGGTTCGATCTAGTCGAATTCCGTGACGCGCACGGCGGTCGAATTGGTGCTTGCTGACTTTAAGTTGATCAGCAGGGTTGCGGCAAGCGAATATCCCCCCGAGTTATCCGCAGGCGTTCCGATCACCAATCCGTAGCCGTGCCCCCAGGGGATCGGTGTGCCAAGTCTGATCGGCTCCGTTTGCGGCTCGATGGTATAGGTCGTTGTGAATGGCGTGGTTGGACCATCGTTAAACTGATACTGCAGTCCTTGTCCGACGCCAGCGTTGGCGCTGCCGTCCTCGATGATCTCGACCCGGCGTGTAACCTGGGTCGCGTAGACTGCGACAAATGCGCCGCCGCTACCGTTTAAAGTAATCAGTCGTGTGTGCGCCATGGTTTAGCCTTTCTCTGTCGGAATTACAGCAGGATCTCGAAGACGAGCCTTGTCGGTCGACACGTCCTCGTGCGGCAGTGGCAGCGTTCTGGTGACTCGCTCTTTGCTACTCATATCAGCCACTCCTTCCGCAGCATCGCGTCTAGTGCAATCAAGGCATCCCAATCTTCTTGCAGTTTGTTGATGGTTGTAAGGAGCGCATGTTCGTCCTCGACTTGCGTAGCCATGGCGATATCTGCCTTGACCGTCGCAATTTCCACTCGCTCGTATGGCGCAAGATCATCGGTTTCCCACAACGGGATCTTGCCTGCGACGGCTCTCACGAAAGCTCGCCCTTCGCTGAGCGACGCATCGCGAGATGGAAGCGTCGCCAGCGGCACGCGCATGGCGCCGGCTGAGAAGAAGAGAAGTAGCGCACAATGAATCAGGCAAGACAACCGAAGCGCCATCTATTTGCTCTTGCCAAATACGGCATCGACCTGGGCAACAACGCCGGGAAAGTCGGCAATGAGCTTCCTCGCTTCCTCGATCACCGATGCGTCGAAGCTGACGTTGATGCCATTGGTGGAGACTGCTGTTTCGGTGGCTTGTACGGCTGCGATCAGCTGCCCTAGGGCGCCAAAAGCGATCTGCTCTACAGCGGCGGTCTGCGGACTGACAAGCGAAGTCAGGGATTCAATCAACTTCTCGTTGTTTTGCACCCCGTGAAGGGCCGAGGCCACCTTGTTGGAAATGGTGACCAGGTCCTTAAAGAGGGACGCGAAGGCGTGCCCGGTCGTGTGCCAGGTAAATGCCATGAATATGCTCCTTGGTTTACGTGTTGTAACTGGTGCGAAGGGCGGCTATCGGTTCACTTGAAGCTTGATTGCAAGGCCGCTTGAAGAGCTGGCTTATTTTGTGTTGCAGAGCCGGCTGCTTCCATAAGTACTGCCACCCATCGACGATCTGAACCTGCCGCATTTCCTAGTGGCCTGTCGCAGAGAAGACGTTAGTAAAGCAAATGAATTGTCATCCCGACCGGAGCGTAGCGTAGTGGAGGGATCTGCTGTTTCCTTCCCCAACTCCGATCCTCTCAATCAGTAACGCTTTCTCTGAGACACTCCACTA
>JBARKD010000199.1:0-1579 GCA_049800615.1 Acidobacteriaceae bacterium
AGGATGTCATCCTAATGCCACATAGTTTTTGTGCATGGCTCATGGGCAGTTTACCTCTTGCGGTTCGGGAAAGCGGCTCCCCTTTTCCAAATTGTCCTGGGATAAGAAGGGCGCTTCCTCTTCCGGCGTTGCATTCGGGACTGTTGCACGTAGGTCATGATTTGATCCAAGATTCGCTGCGCAGCCTCTGGGTTGGGCGCTTGAGCTAAAGCCGGAGCGAAGGTCTGCAAGATGAGCCGTACTTTGGTGAAGCTGTAGCCGCGGGGCGGGACGCCGCTCTGCGCGGAAGCGAACCCGATCAAGGCGCGTACCAGGTTGTAGGCGGCGATCCCCATATCGATTTCTTTGGCCACCATGTCTGCGGTTGTGCAGGTGAGTTGATCCAGACGTAGTGTGCTTTTCAGGGTTCGCAGGTCGGTCTCGATCACCCAACGTTTTCCATAGAGAGCGAAGATTTCCTCGGTTGGCGACGATAGGGTCGTGAACAAGGCGAGCAGGAAGGCAGAACCGCCGTTGTCGGGCTGCACGAGTCGCACCAACAAACGTCCCTTGACACAGGCATCCGCGGGAAGTTCCGGATGACGGGCGCGCTCCCATCGACTGGGTTTCCACTCCACCACACGGTCGATGCCGTCCTGCAAAGCCGCGCCGGCTAGACTTTTCGCTCGTGCGGCGGTCATCCGCAGCAAGACGGGATGGTGGCGCTGCGCCGCGGCATAGGCAACGGAGAATACGCCGAAGTTGGCGTCCCCGATCACCGCCGCACGCGGCGGCAGCCGCTCCATCGCTCGTTCCAGCAAGGCTTGTTCGCTCACCGCCTCCTCACCGTGCATCGCTCCCCATTCCGGCCGCATCGCCAGCCCGGTGTGGAGATCGTGGGCGACGAGGATTCGAAGTAACGGCCAGTGCGACTCCCCGTATCGGTTCGAGCCCGGAGGATAGATCTTAAGCAACTCGGGGGTGTGGGCCATCCGCATCGACGAGCCATCCAAAAGAAAAGCGCGCGGTGGAGCGTCGGCCGCCGGCGGATCCTGTTGGGCGACGAGTTGTTGAAAAATGTGATCGCAGCTTTTTTCCACAATCGAAAGCGGCAAAGCCTGCCGTGCCTGATTATAGGCCCCCGTATTACTGGACGGCGTCTTGCCGCCTTCGAGCCAGTCGCGGATGCGTTTACAGGGACGCGGCCAAAAGCTGGCGGGGAGACCGCATAGCATCTCGAGCACAGCGGACTCCATCGATGCGCCCCCTTGGAGCCGTTGAGCCACTAGCAGCCACAGCACCACCAGCGGCGAGTAAACACTGTTGTTGCATTTTACGTGGGCTTCGGTTTGCGCTTGCTCCAGAAACGGGGCCGGCAGCAGTTGCTGGAATCGCGTAGCAAGCCCGGAAAGGGGGATGCTAGACGCGAGCGGGCAGAGCTCGGGTGTCGGTAGCGGAACCAGGGTGAGAGTTCGTCATGTCATGTCCTGAAACCAGGGTATCCGCACAGCTCGACAACGTCAAGTACTTTGCTATGCAACCCACTTTATGTCGATTCGCTTCATACTCCTCTATCCAAAAACTATGTGGCATTAGGATG
>JBARKD010000200.1:0-10986 GCA_049800615.1 Acidobacteriaceae bacterium
CAACGGCAGCTCAGTCGAGGCACGACCCTGGAAGCGTTCTATGTGGGCGCCAAGGGCACGCATTTGCTCGACCGTCGTGACATCGCGCAACCCTATGGCATAGCGGCGGCAGACCTTCCATTTTGCCAGGCTGATCCGACTGACATCACTCACAACTGCCCTCCGAGCAGCCGCTTACCCTACAAGAACTTCACCGGTTATTACATCGACAGCGACTTCCACGGCTATTCCAACTACAACGCCGGCAATCTTAAATTGGAACATCGCTCTGGATCGCAGGCCATCACCGCCATCTATACCTGGGCAAGGAGTCTGGATGACAAATCCGCGGCCGCCGGAGTGGGCGCCACGGGGACTGGCTACCAGGGCTTCATGGATAACCACAACCCACAGCTCGACTACGGACCCTCCGATTTCGATGTGGATCAACGTTTTGTTGCCAGCTACATCTACGATCTCCCTGTCGGGCGCGGCCGGCGCTTTCTCGGCGGGGCAAATAAAGCTGCGGATCTGGCGGTTGGCGGTTGGGAAGTCACAGGGATCACTACCTTCCAGACTGGATTTCCCTATGGAATCGCTGCTACCGACACTGCAGGACTTTTGGGCTCGACCGGCCCCCGCGCGAATGTCATACCTGGCTGCAAAATCAATAGCGGCTTCCAAAAATCTCTGACCCAGTGGATCAACACTTCATGCTTTAGCCAGCCGGCGATCGGTGTCTACGGAAATAGCGCGCGAAATTTTCTCCGCCAACCGGGCATCAATAACTTCGATATCGGCGTAGTCAAGAGCTTCGCCTTCACGGAGCAGATACGTTTCGCGTTGCGCGTGGAGTCATTCAACACCTTCAATCACCCGCAATACAACGTCAGCGTAGGAGGCCTGGCTACTGCCGGCTCAGGTGGTGGTTCGTCAATCAATAACACCCTGGGGAACGCGCAGTTCGGAGAAATTACAGGGAACCCCGCGGTGACACCTGGCCGCATCATTCAATTGGGTGGAAAGCTTACGTTCTAGGTGGGCACTATGCGAAGCAACCAAATCCGCCATGCCTCGCAGCATGGCGGATTGTGGCAGGGCTTACGGCTGTTCTCCACGAATCGGTGATTCACTCTTACTTATCGGCACAGATTCTGGTGGCGCTTCAACAAGTCAGGAGCGGGCTTCCCTCCCGTACCGGAGGACGGTGCGTGGCCCGGCGTTTCCCATTGACGGTACACTCGTACGCATGATCCGTTGCAGCAAAGCGGTCGTCGTGCAAGGCATGGCCATGGGCCTTATTGTGAGCCCTGCTCTCATGGCGTTCGCACAGAGTTCTCAGCAAGACGCGCTACAGCAATACTCCAAAGCTGGACAACAGGCGCTCGCCACGCACCATTACGATGAAGCAGAAAGCGATTTCAAGAAGATCCTGCAGGTCGATCCCGAGATTGCCGAGATTCATGCCACCCTGGGCCTGCTTTACTTCCAGGAGAAGAAGTTCGACGAGGCTGTTCCCGAGCTTCAGCGCGCGTTGCGATTGAAGCCCGCGCTGGAAAAGGCAAGAACCTTGTTAGCCATGTCACTCTCTGAGACAGGCGAATACAAAGAGGCCTTGCCCGTACTTGAAAAATGCTTCCCCCAGGCGCCGGATCCGGCCACAAAACGGATGTGCGGGCTGCAATTGATGCGCGCCTATACCGGCTTGCAGCGTGATAAAGACGCAGTGACGGTAGCCTTACAGTTGAACCAGTTATATCCGAATGATTCTGAGGTCCTTTACCACACGGGGCGGGTCTATGGAAATTACGCCTTTCTCACTTTCCATAAGTTGGAAGTGGTGGCGCCCACGTCCATATGGCGTCACCAGGCAGCCGCGGAAGCCTTCGAAAGCGAGGGCTCGACCGATCTTGCCGTGGGCGAATATCGCAAGGTTCTGGAGCTCGATCCTCATCGTCGGAATGTCCACTATCGGATCGGCCGAACATTGCTGGCGCGCTGGCAACTGAACCATGCGCCGGAAGATCGGGCGGCCGCGGTGAGGGAATTTGAACAGGAGTTGGAATCGGATCCCGGGAATGCCAATGCATTCTACGAGCTGGCGGAGATTCATCGGCAGCAAAATGAGCTCGACCAGGCGCAGCAGCTCTTTACCTCTGCGCTCCAGCACTATCCGGATTTTGAGGAGGCGCACGTTGGCCTGGCGAACACGCTGATCGCGGAGGAGAAGCCGGAGCTCGCCCTGCCCCACCTGCAACGGGCTGTGGCGCTGAATGCCGAGGATGAGGTGGCATGGTATCGGCTAGCCCAGGTAGATCGCGCCCTGGGCAACAAAGAAGAGCAGCGAAAAGCGTTGGCCGAGTTTCAACGCGTGCGGGGCGAGATCGCGCTGCAACAGGGGACAAATAACCCTACGGAAGTTACGAAACAAACGCTGCAAAATGGCGAGATTCAGTAGCCTTGTGCCCGCGGCATTCCCTCTCATTTTTTTGGGATGTGGGGGTGGTTCCTATATTCCTCCGCCCATCTACCTGACCGTTTCCATCGTCGGCACGGTCACCGTGTCGCCGAACAGCATCGCGGTCAATGTTCCGGTGATCATCATGGCTCCGACAGAGACAGCGTCGTTTATCATTAACGGTCTGCCCGGTGGAGTTGCCTATAGCTATAAAGAGTCGGAATCCAATCCTTCCGGATTGCTCACGCTGATCGCGAATAACACAACCATGGCGGGCACATATATGCCGGTAATCATCGTTGGCTCTTCGGGTCAAACCGCGTCGAAGGGTTTCACGCTGATCGTCAGCGCTCCGCCTAAACCTGGGGCGTCTTGAAGAATGACCGGCCCTCGAATAAGGGAAGCGGCTGGTCTACCGCGCGGTTAGGACAGTTACGGCAAAGGGCGCCATCTTCAGGTAGGCGCCGTCGCCCTTCGAGGAACGAGCCGTGCCTTCGCCGCTCGCCTCATCCACAATCTGCAGGCTTGCGCTCCGCATACCGGTTGGCAGGGTAACGTCGACCTCTCGGTTTCGTCTATTGATCAGTAAAAGTTTCTTTCCCGCGGGGGTCACGAAGCCCTGGGCGGCAATATCACTATGGCCCGAAAGTTCAGTCTTCACGAGTTGGTCGCCGGGATGGAAATTATCTTTTAAGAGGCTCAGCACCCAGTACCGCGCGTTAGGCTTGCCGTTTTTCCAGTCGATCATGCTCACGCTGGGGAACTGCGAGGGATAGCCGACAAGCTGCGATTCTCCAATCACTTCAATTCCCTGCTGCGCCAGCTCCTCAAAGAGATACGCGTAGAGCGCGCCGGCCGCATTCCAGTAAAGCGCCGGGATCCTGTCAGGGTGGGCTTTGCCCTCAGCATTCTCGGCTTCATCGGACGCGAGGATGACGCCCAGCTCATCTGTATCTGTCCGAGTTCGAGGAGAGAGCCGCTTGCGAATCACCTCAATGTAGCGCACGGTGGCGAGAAAACGATCGGCCTGATCGAAGAACGTGTACTGCCAATTGTCGAGCCCCTGTTCCGGCGTCGGGCTGGCATAGAAATGATAGGAAATGTAGTCGAGCGGGATCCCCGGCTTGTGATGAGCAGGGTTGAGAAAATACTCGAAAAAGCCCGGAACGTTGGAAGGCATGGCAAGCGCCAAACCCATAAATTTTGTTTCCGGACTCACCTTTTGAATAGCGCCCACGATCGCATCGTAGCGCTCCGTATACTGCTGCGGGGTCATCTTGTGCTCGAAGTCCACCTCGTTCAGCACTTCCCACACGGGGAAGCTGTAGTGATACCCCGAGGAGTGCTCCTTGCCGTTCTCGTCCTTAAAGCCGCCTTTTGTGTACCAACTCAGCAGACGGGCATAGTAGTCCCCCAGCTCCTTGCCTGAGGGATCTTTGAGCTCCGTTCCCTGGGTATAGCCCCAGGTCACCTGGTTGGGGTCGCTTGGATAGGTAACCGGCTTGTCTGTCTTGAATAGCCACGCAGGAATGGTGCTGAAGTTCATCACCGTGCTGTGCCCTTGGGTGGCAGCGAGAAAGTCCCTGGTCACGGGATCGATGAGCGAGAAATCCCACGAGGTGGCGCCATTGGTTGGCGGTTCCAGCTCTGCCACGGCCAGCCTGGGATAAGGCAGCCAGGGAACATAGCGGACATAATCCGCGCCCAACTGCTTGAGCGCCTGGAATGCTCCGTCATGAATGGGAGAGCCGGAGCGCAACATGGGATTAACTACCACCTGCAACGTTGGCGTAGAACGGGAAACCAGCACTGTTTTGTTCCAATCCACGCTGACCTCGTTCGGTTTGCTCGAGGCTTGCCCTTGCCCTGCAAGCGCGAAGATGAGGGCAGTGGCGGGAAAAAGGCGGGAAGAGACGGATGGTTTCATCAGGACCCTATTAAAGCGCAGGATGCGCCTGGTTTCTAAGGATATAGCACTTTCCTATTGACATTGCTCATCCCACGAATCGATAGTTTGTGCCGAATGCCTAAGAACTCGATCCTTTGCCTCCTCCTTGCTCTCGCTGCGACGCTACTGCTCTCCCCTGCTTTAGCTGCACCCTACACCTCGCTGAAGCCCGTACATCTCACTTGCGACTCGCTCACCGAGCCTCTCGGGGCCGATTCCGAGCGGCCCGCCTTCTCCTGGCAGCTTCAGGACGCCAGATTTGCTGCGCACCAAACCGGTTACCGGATCGGGGTGGCAAGCAAGGCCTCGCTTCTCTCCGGCGACAATTCAAATTCCTGGAAAGCGGATGTATGGGATAGCGGGCAGATCGCCTCGGATCAATCGGTCGGGGTAAAGTACGGTGGCCCGGCATTGAAAGCATTCACCCGGTACTACTGGCGGATCGAGGCTTTGGATCAAGACGGCAAGCCCTACCCGCCCAGCGATGTCAGCTGGTGGGAGACAGGACTGCTCAAAGAGAATTGGAAAGCCCAGTGGATCGGGTATGAGGATTCCGAGCATCGCGCGGTGCGTGAATCCGGCGCACTTTGGATCACCAATCCCGCCGGCGCCAAGGAAAATGCGCCTCAGCCAGGCGCGGATACGCAGCATGATTTTCGTTTGCCCTTCGACCTGAAAGGAACAGTCAGGCACGCGGATCTGTTTGTCACCGGGAAAGATTCCGCCGCGGCCTGGGTGAACGGCAAGCAGGTTCTGGAAGTGCTGCCTCTGCCGCCCTGGAAGCAGGCGCCATGGAAATCCTATCTACGCAAAGACGTTAGCGCAGAGTTGAAGGCGGGGAAAAACCTGCTGGCGGTGGGTGTCACGTTGTACGGAACGCCGCCGGCGAACGGGATGGGGAGCAACGAAACAGAGCGCACACCGATGAGCGCTTGTCTTTATGTCGAGCTGAGTGATGGTTCCACGGCTGTTTTTGCCAGCGGCACAGACTGGAAAGCTCAACTCAATGCGCCGAGCGGCTGGCAAGCGACAAGTTACGATGACAGCGCATGGCAGGGTGCGATCGCCTACATCCCGCCGGCCACGCCAATGAGCAACGACGCACCCGGACATCCATGGCAGACCGGGCCGGTCAAACTGCTCCGTCACGGTTTCGAAATCAGCAAACCGGTGAGCTCAGCTCGCCTCTATGTAACTGCGCTGGGCGCTTACCGCGTGCAGCTGAACGGAACGCGCGTGGGCGATCAGGTCCTGGCCCCCGGATGGCAGGATTACCGCACCCATGTGGTTTACCAGGCATACGACGTCACGCGGCAATTGAAGACCGGGCAAAACGCGATTGGAGCCTGGCTTGCGCCGGGCTGGTACACCACTCCGCTGATGTGGTTCCGCCAGGGATATAACTACGGGGACACCCCTCCCGCCTTGAAGGCCGAGCTGCGCATCGAGCACAGCGACGGGTCGGTGGACTGGATCGTCACCGATGACTCGTGGAAGGCCGATATATCTCCTGCTTCCCAGGCAGAGATCTACGATGGGGAAAACTACGACGCGCGTAAAGAGCAGGCACGCTGGGACATGGCCGGCTTTGCCGATGCGCAATGGAAGCAAGCCGTGCCGGTAAAGCCATTGGAACCGGAGATCGTCTCCCAATCCTTCCAGCCCATACGCGCCCACGAAGTTCTCACGGCAAAAGCTATCACGAATCCCAAGCCCGGAACCTATATCTTCGACTTTCAGCAAAACCTGGCTGGAGTCGAGCGGTTACGGGTGCACGGCCCCGCAGGCACAGACGCGCAATTGCGCTTTGCCGAGGTTTTGAATCCGGATGGAACCCTTTACGTCGAAAACCTGCGTACAGCGAAGGCGACCGACCACTACATTCTTTCGGGCAAGGGACAGGAAATGTTCCAGCCCGAATTCACGTTTCATGGGTTCCGCTATGTCGAGGTAAGCGGGCTGACCTACAAACCGGATTTAACCACCGTGCAGGCGGTGGCGCTCTATACGGATGCGCCCATGGCCGTGGAATTGCGCTCCGGGAGCAAAATGATCAACCAGCTCTGGAGCAATATTCTCTGGGGACAGAGATCCAATTTCGTCGGCGTGCCAACGGATTGTCCGCAGAGGGATGAGCGTTTGGGCTGGACCGCGGACGCGCAGGTCTTCTGGCGAACGGCTACTTACAACATGGATCTGGCGGCATTCTCGCGAAAGTTCGCCGGCGACATACGAGGAACCCAGGTGGGTACGCCGATGTATGGCATCTTCGCACCCGGAGTCAATACGCCGAATCCCGGCTTCGGCGCTGGCTGGAGTGACGCCGGCATCATTATTCCCTGGACCTCATGGCTGCAGACCGGCGACACCCGCGTCCTGGAGCAGAACTGGGACGCTATGGAGAAGTACCTGGCCGCGATTGCGGCCGCCAATCCGTCGTATGTATGGAACACGAATTCCGGAATACCCTTCGGCGATTGGCTCTCGCCGGAAGGACCGACCCGCGAACCGCTCGTGGCCACTGCCTATTGGGCGTACGACGTCACCCTCATGCAGCAGATGGCGCATGCGCTGGGCAAGGCGGAGGACGAGGCTAAGTATGAGGCCCTGTTCAACGAAATAAAGACGGCCTTCAACCATGAGTTTGTGCATGCCGACGGGTTCATCCCGGGAGCCGACAATGGTCCTTCCCCATTCGGACAAATCAACAACCCTGAGGCCAAAGCCCAGGGCGGGGATACACAAACTAGCTATGTGCTGGCATTGAATATGAATCTCCTGCCCGCCGAACTGCGTGCTGAAGCGGGAAAACGGCTAGTCGCCAAAATCGAGGCCAATCATGGACGCCTGGCGACAGGCTTTCTGGGTACACCCTATCTTCTCGCGGTCCTGGTGGACACAGGCCACAGCGATGTGGCCTACCGTTTGCTTCTAAATACCGAGTACCCCTCATGGGGATACCTGGTCGAACATGGCGCCACCACCATGTGGGAGCGATGGAACGGCGATCAGATGCGCGGCGATCCCAGTATGAACTCTTACAACCACTATGCTTATGGCGCTGTGGCGGATTGGATCTATCGCTATGCGGCCGGGGTCGATGCGATGCCCGGGGATGCCGGCTTCCACACCATCTATCTGCATCCCAACTTCGACCCCAGCCTGGGTAGCCTCGATGTGCGCTACCAGTCTTCTTACGGAGAGATAGAGTCAAACTGGTCAACGAAGGACGGAACCGTTACCTGGACCGTCAGGATTCCCCCAAATACAACCGCTCAGTTGCCCATCTCCATCACCGAAAAGCACAAGTTCACCCTGGACGGAGAGGACTTGTCCAGCAGCAAGAAGATTCACCAGCTAACTGGTGCCCAGCAGGCCTATGAGCTGCCCGCGGGTACTTATTCCTTCCGATCGACGATGCCTTAGTTAGCCGCTCGCGCCGGCGAACGGGTTTTCCCTATTGAACCTTTAAGCCGGACATTAAGAGTTGTTGACATAGACGATTTTTTCAATAGAAACTATTACCCTATTGCAATCACGCTGGCGCATTCGGCAGGATTCGGCAGGGGACACTATGGCACAGGACATCGAAGGCTCCGTTTGGCGGGCGCTGGATGGATTCAAAGTTGAATTGCCATCCTGGGGTTTCGCCAATACGGGCACCCGGTTCGGCAAGTTTACGCAACCCGCGGCCGCAACCAATCTGGCAGAGAAATTCAACGATGCCGGCATGGTGAACCAATTGACCGGCGCTTGCCCAACCATTGCCTTACATGTTCTTTGGGATACGCCGAATGGATTGAAGGATGTTCCCCATGTCCGGGAGCTATCCGCGAAATGCGGGGTGGCTGCGGGCTCGATCAACCCCAATTTCTTTCAGGAGCAGGAATACAAGTTCGGTGCGCTGGGCAATCCCGACCCGGTGATTCGCCGGCAGGCGCTCGATCACCTGCTGGATTGCGTAGCCATCGCCGACAAGCTCGACTCCCGCGACGTGGCGCCGTGGTTTCCCGATGGTTCAAACTATCCCGGCACGCAGAACATACGCCATCGCGTCGCGTGGTTCGAGGAGGCACTCAGGAAAGCACATGCGGCGCTGAAGCCGGCGCAGAGATTGCTGATTGAATACAAGCCCTTTGAGCCGTACTTCTACCACACAGACGTGGCTGACTGGGGAATGGCGCTGCTGCTGGCGAAGACCGCCGGACCACAGGCTTCGGTCCTGGTGGATACGGGCCATCACTATCAGACTCAGAACATCGAGCAGATCGTCGCCTGGCTGCTGCACAACCAGATGCTGGGTGGATTCCATTTTAACGACCGGCGCTACGCAGATGACGATCTTACGCTGGGCTCGATCGATCCCTACCAGGTCTTCCGCATCTTCCACGAGATCCGCAACTATGAGTGGGAAACGGGGACAACGGTGGACGTCGCCTACATGATTGATCAGAGCCATAACCTTAAAGGGAAGATGGAAGCCATGGTGCAGACTGTCTGCACGGCGCAGGAGATCTACGCAAAGGCGGCGTTGGTCGATCACGAGCAGCTCTCTCGCTTGCAGACGGAATGCAAGCTGGTGGAAGCGGAAGAGGTATTTCGCTCCGCGTTCTGGCAGGATGTGCGGCCTGTGATCCGCAACTGGAGGCGGTCAAAAGGGCTGGTGGAGGATCCGCTCCTTGCCTTGCGCGAAAGCGGCTACATCGAGCAGATCACCAGGGAACGCGCAGCGGCCAATCAGGGTGCGGTCTCGAGCTACGCGTAAGCAGGATCCGTCGCTGGGTGGGAAACTCCGGATCTCTCGGCTCTCACCACGGCCACTCATCTATTCAGCGGACCTTTAGATAATTTCCGTAGCCCACGATCACCGTCGAGCCGACCAACAGGACCAATCCCAGGGTCACCAGCGCCTTGGTGCGCAAGCTGGTCCCCTTCCACTCTTTCAGGACAAGTCCCCACAATGTGGCAAAGATGATGATGCTCGCCATGTGCAGCGTCCAACTGGAGAAATCGTACTTCCCCATCTTTGTCTGCCCCATTGAGTAGAAGAAGAATTGGAAATACCAGATCACGCCTGCCATGGCGGCGAGAAGGTAATTCTTTGCCAGTGTGGGGCCGGTGAGACGCGAGGACAAATCCTCGTCCGCGGTTCCCATCGGGTTCACACCTGGAGCTCCGGCAAACTGATTCGCGGAGTGATTTTTAAAGATCAGAAACAACGACCACACCAAATTAGTAAAAAAGCCACCCCAAAGGACGACCACCAGGACAGGCAGATTCTGCCAGAGGTCCAGGCGATGCGCCGTGATGAGGCGGGTCCGCGCGACCTCGGCAATGGGCTTGCCGGCGGCCAGACCGTAGGCGAAACAGGAGCTCATAATACCCGCGAAGACGGCCACGGCAAGACCTTTGATAAAGGAGAAGTCGCGTTCACCCGCTTGCGCGCGGTCCTGTTTCGAAATCTCATGCTCTTTTGAATAGCCGGCAAGGCCGCTCACGACAATGGCTAACAGGCAAACGCCAACCCCGGCAAGGATGACTTGTCCGGAGCTCTCATGCAGAATCGACGCCATTTGTCCGCTGAAAATCGGCGGCATCAGGGTTCCGAAGGCGGTACAGAAGCCGAGCGCGATCGCATAACCCAAGGCAATGCCCAGGTAGCGAATCGACAGGCCGAACGTGAGCCCTCCGACCCCCCACATCACGCCCCAGAAACATGCGTATGCGATGCTCGAAGAAGGCGCGGCACGAAGAACGGCCAAGAGATCAGGGACGAACAAAAGCGCCAGGACCATGGGCGCGATCAGCCAAGCCGCGACTCCTTGGATAATCCAATAAATTTCCCAGGACCAGCGCCTGATTCCTCGAAATGGTATGAAATTGGTAGCCGAAGCGAGGCCGCCGATCCAGTGGTAGAGAACGCCAAGCAACGGGTTAGGACCCACATCCACCTCGGCAGCGCAATGCGTATCGTGAAATACTTATCTATTGAATTGCTCAGCTAGTATAACTGCGTTTGGCAAACGGGAGCCGTGGGTTTACCTGGCGTTGCCCGCGCAGAAGGAGAAGATGTATGCCCCTGAAGTATCTCGCCGACCTTTGGGATGAGAACCATGCCAAAACGCTCGATCCGCCCGCGCTCTTGCGATATCGCTCGAACCTGCTGGGCTCGGATCTGCGCATCACAAATTTCGGCGGAGGCAACACCAGCTCGAAACTGGAGGAGACCGATCCCCTGACCGGTGAAAAAAAGAAAGTGCTTTGGGTGAAAGGGAGTGGCGGCGACCTGGGCAGCATCAAGGTCGAGGGCTTTGCCACGCTGTACCTCGATAAAGTGCTGGCTTTGACCAGGATTTATCGCGGGGTGGAGTTGGAGGACGAAATCGTAGGCATGTACCCGTTGTGCACTTTCGGGAACAATCCTGTGGCCGCTTCCATCGATACAGCGCTCCACGCTTTTCTGCCTTTTACTCACGTAGATCACCTTCATCCGGACTGGGGCATTGCGCTCGCGGCCTCAGCCAACGGGAAAGAGAAGATGGAGGAGTTCAACCGGCAGTTCGCCCACAAGATGGCCTGGATCCCCTGGCAGCGTCCTGGC
>JBARKD010000201.1:0-3746 GCA_049800615.1 Acidobacteriaceae bacterium
CAATTCTGTGAGCGTTGAAAGGTTGGCTTTTCCAGGAAGCGCCGCCCCATTGTTTTCATGGCAAGGCCGATGGCGGATCGAACAAACCGCAGTTCTCACAGAGACTCTGAAAGCCCCGCCCCTTCACGCCAAAACGTCACAGGCTCTCGGGATCTCGTGGCCTTCCCGCTCACAACTTGGACAGATACCAATGCGCGCCTTAGGGCATGGGGCTTACTCGATTTGAGGTGCTGCGGATTCCCTCCCCCGGCTCGATGGCCATCGCTCTTGCATCGCAGTGTTCTTCATAAGGCCTTGGGCTTTTCCGGGCCACTCCGCAGGGCTGACTTGCAAGACCGAGAAACAAAGGAAGACTCACCTCTTTTTGCTTTCCAGCGGAGTACTATTCTAGATTCGTCTTTTCTTAGGAGCGTGGGAGCGAGAATGCCGATCGAAACCGTGTTGTCAGAACGTATTGCAGCTGCCAAGGTTGCTTCTGGGCACATCTGGTGCTGGTGGTTGGGTGGTTCGGGTTTCGTTTTTAAAACAAGCGAAGGAACGGTCGTCTATCTTGACCCTTACCTTTCCAATGCGGTGAAAGCCATCTTCGGCGCGGATCGCGCTTTTACGCCGCCAATCGATCCAGAAGACGTTCGAGCCGACATCATCATTGCCACCCATTGGCACGAGGACCACCTGGATCCAGGTCTGATTCCGATCGCGGCGCGCAACAATCCCGATGCCCGGTTCATCATGCCTCCAAGTGCGACGGCTCACGCATTGAGTTGGGGAGTAACCCGCTCCCAGGTTGCACCGTTGCAATGGGGACAAACTCTGCAGATTAAAGATGTGACCATCGAGGCCACGCCGGCGCGGCACGAAACGAGTACTCCCGGCTGGGAGGTTCCTGACGCAATGGGGGTTTTGCTTAGTACCAAAGATGTCACCGTCTATCATTGCGGCGACACAGAATACGACGTTCGCTTGCGCCGGCTCAAGACACGGCACCCTGACGTTGCGCTGCTGTGCATAAACGGCATCACCGGAAACATGGATGCGCACGAGGCAGCCCTGATGGCCTGGCACCTGGGGGCGGGACTCGTCGTGCCGATCCATCATTATCTATGGGCGGTGACGACCGGCACCGCGGAAGAGACCCTCAACCCCGAGCTCTTCGTGAGCACCTATGCCCGGCTCGGGGGGACCGGCAAGGCAATCGTTCCCGTCATCGGCGAAAAAATCGATCTGGTTCGGCAGAGATAGTGTCGGTAGTCAAGCGAACTTCAGATCTCTCCACTTCGGTCGAGATGACACTTCTGTGGCCGGGAGGCGTGGGCATCAGGTTTTGTCGGTAGTCAAGCGAACCGCAGATCCCTCGGCTGCGCTCGGGATGACAAAGGTGGGGCCAGCGTTTTTCATTGAGTGAAGCGGCTGGGCAAGCAAAACTGCAGATCTCTCCACTTCGGTCGAGATGACAATTTTGTGGCCGGGAGGCCGTGCCGTTTCCAGCCGGGAACTTCGCAGTCTCGTGGGCATTAGGTTTTGGAGAAATTCGACGCGGAATGAGATGGATGCCTGAACCCGAATCCCATCGACGAAGACGACTGTGTCGTGCGATCGCTCATCGGGATGAACGGCACGCCCAAATCCTCGCAAGTTCGAATCAAATCCCTGGGCCGGCAGGATTTATCTTGTGGTAACGCACGAGCAGACTGCCCGGCGCATGTTCGATGTCAACATGCAAGTGGGCCAAGGCGCTTCCAGTCATCACTTTCCTGGAACTGACATCGTAGGTTTCAGCAAAGCTGACCTCGTAGGATGATTTCGCATCGAGGCTTCGCAGGTTAGCTTCATAGCTGCCCTGGGTACTCTTTGGACGACGAAAGAACATGGCAAAACCTGCGTTGAGATCAGGCCGGTTGAATTGCCACCCGCACCACGTGTCCTGCTTAACATCGATGGGCGTCAACGGATAGTAGTCGCCCAGCCAATAGGGGCGAAGCATCTTCAACTCAGAGATCGCTTTGCGAAGCTCGGTAACCGGGATGTAAGGCGACTGCAAATCCAGCCCGATCCCCACCCCGGTCGTAGCCGTGCTGCGGAAATTGTACGGGTCCACGCCATTCAGGATGTTGGCATGAAAGGGGACCCACATACTCAACTCAGCAGTATGGGCTTGATCTTCAACGGGATTAGGCGCCCCGCCATTCGTGACCTCACTGCGAGTCAACGATCCCAAAGTACGGTGCATCGCTTCGATATCCGGTCCTGTGTCACGCCAGTTCGCGTTATCGATCACCAAGCGGGGAAAACGCTGTAACAATCCATCCCACATGGCATAAAGGCCCAGGATCTGTCTGATCTCCGATATGCCCTGGCGATCCTGTGCATCCGCGTAGCGCCAAAATGGAAGCGGATTGGTGTTGCGGTCCATGCGAAAGATGTCGACCTGCCAATCGCTAATCCTGCTGGCAAGAAGATCTGTCATCCACTTTTCCGCGGCGGGATCGCTAAAGCGAAAAATGCCGCCCCACTTCCCTTCCCCAGGTTGATGAAGAACCCATTCCGGATGCTCTTTCGCGATCACGCTTCCCGGATCCACACCTTCCGGATCGAACCACAGCAGAAACTTCAAACCCTTGCGGTGTGCGGCCTCGCCCAGCGGCCGGAGACCACCGGCGAAATCCTTGTTCGGGACCCAACTTCCGCGGCCTCCCGGCCATAGTCCTTGCATCCACCCAGCGTCCAGCCAGTAGGCCTCGATGCCCACCCGAGGCAGATTGCGAATCACCTGAAGCTGGTTTTTCTCAGTGACAAAATTCAACGCGTCCCCTGGGCCGGCGAAACCACGTCCGTCCTTCCCTCCGAGATCACGATCTGTGAGCGTGGGCAGAATGGCGAGTGGGTTCTGCCCCGTCTTCTTTGCGATGCTGTCGAAGATCAGCGCATAGGCGCCGGTATGCGCAACCGGAGGCATCGCCAGCCGGCCTTGAACCCGCGCGGCGTAATAGGAGATCAACAAACGTCGCAGGGCATTTTGGCCAGCAAGGCGATCTGTGCCGCTCCATTCGATCAGCAGGATCCGGGGAGTCCGTATGCTTTCCCCCGCGTGCAATTTGAGATGGGTGAGTTCCTGTCCGCTCTTCAGCGCCACGTTGTCCGCGGAGCGAGCCGCGCTCACCATCCATTGGCCGGTCCACCCCACCGCACCCACCAGGCCGCCCACAGGCCATTGGAGATTGAAAAACGGCAGGTAGCCATCGTCGTGAACACCGTTGTTCATGATGTAGTGCGCGAGCTGAACAGTTGACCCGGGGCTTAGATCCTGGTCAACCGGGGCATAGTCCGGATCTTTCCTGCTGCCATGGACATAATGAAGTGTCGCCGCCCTTCCTGCCGCGATCGGTAGATCGGCATCGAGCGGCAGAATGTTTTCGAGCATCGGGCTGTCTTCCCTTCCGCCGTTGTGCATTCGCAGCATCCATTCGATTGCATGCCCTCCAGGGAAGATTGTGATTTCGCGGCTTACTTCGAGATGTGAGGCTGGATCCCGGTAGGTGATGGTACGAAGAGTCCGCCCTCCGGAAAGTGATTGCGACGCTTCCGACTTTTGCCACGACGCGAGGAGGTCTTTCGACGGCTTGCCATGGTAAATGAATGAGAAGGGTATACTGCCAGCGAACGTCTTGATTAGGCTGCCGGGCGATTCCTGCCCCGGTTTCTGAAACTGCCCGGAAGCGGCGCACGTGATGAACAAAGGCAATGCC
>JBARKD010000202.1:0-8505 GCA_049800615.1 Acidobacteriaceae bacterium
GGGAAGCTGGTCTCAATCTCAGTGATGAGCTGGGGCAGGTTCTCGGCCGTGGATTGAATCTCCAGGGTACCATTGGTGTGTTTTTGAAACGCGTTGGGCAATACAACCTTAACGGACATACACTTCCTCTCGATCCTGCTCGGCCTTCTCCTGGCTGGCTGCCACCAGCGCTTCGAAATCAGCCAGGCGGGGCCGAATCGCCTGCTGCTGCTCGTATTTGTCCTGCAACACATCCGTGGTCTTGAGGCCGTTCCCGGTGATCGCCATCACGGTAAGTTCGTTGGGAGAAATCCGCCCGTGGGCATACAGGCGTGCCGTGACGGCAGTGGTCACACCGCCCGCGGTTTCGGTAAAGACACCTTCGGTCTCCGCCAGCTCCTGGATCGCGGAGACGATCTCCACGTCCGAGACATCTTCCGCGTAGCCGCCGCTCTCGTTGATGGTGCGGATGGCGTAAGGACCGTCCGCGGGATTGCCGATGGCCAGCGAACGAGCAATGGTGTTGGGACGCTGCGGCTCGTGGTAGGCCAGGCCGTTCTTCACCGCGTGGGCGATGGGCGAGCAGCCTGTGGCCTGGGCGCCGAAAAAGCGCACTGGCTTCTTCTCGACCAGGCCGAGCTCAATCAGCTCATCGAAGGCTTTGCGGATTTTTGTGATGAGAGCGCCGCCGGCCATGGGAACCACCACGTTATCCGGCAGACGCCAGCCAAGCTGTTCGGCGATTTCGAAACCAACGGTCTTTGAGCCCTCGGCGTAGTAGGGGCGCAGATTCACGTTGACAAAGCCCCAGTTGTAACGCTCCGCAAGCTGCGAGCTAAGGCGGTTTACCTGGTCATAGTTGCCGTCGATGGGAATCAGATTTGCACCATAAACACGGGTATTCAGGATCTTGGCCGGCTCGAGGTCGGCGGGCACCAGGATGTAAGTTTTAAAGCCCAGGCGTGCGGCATGGGCAGCGACCGCGTTGGCCAGATTTCCCGTCGAAGAGCAGCCGACGGTATCGAAACCGAAGTTCCTGGCTGCCGCCAGGGCGACGGAAACCACACGATCCTTAAAGCTGAGGGTAGGCAGGCACACGGCATCGTTCTTGATATAGAGATTGGCCGCGCCAATACGCTTGGCCAAGCGAGGAGCTGGGAGCAGAGGCGTCATCCCTGTAGGAGTAGCCGGCGTGTGGTCCTCCGGGACGGGCAGCAGTGCCTGGTAACGCCACATGCTGAGCGGTCCGCGGGAAATTTGCTCGCGCGTAAAAGCGCGCCGGGCGGCGTCCATGTCATAGGTCACTTCGAGCGAGGAAAAACACTCGTCGCAGCTGGACAGGGGAGCGTTGGGAAAGCGCTTGCCGCATTCCCTGCAGCGCAGTTCGTAAAATGATGCCATCATGCCCTCAAATCGAGAGGGTCCAAGCCACGGGCACTACGTGACGAACTCTGGTGCTACTGACTGCATGGAATTAGCGAGATGCGTACAGATATGCACCCCGAATCTCATGTTTCCCGCTTCTTTCAAAGCAGGAGAGAGTTGACACCATACTCCCGGATTGCCCAGGCAGGTTGTCGTGGCGTCACAGGGCCCGTCCCTCAGCCACTCTTCATGAAATTCAGGCTCGCTCACAAGGAGCAAACTTGAATCTAAAGTGTTTTTAGCACAGTCGTGTGCGGATCGCAAGCGCTGGTCTGCGGGACCGGCTTCGGCCAACGAGGGGACCCGGAAGTGCATCCGATTGGTAACATTAGTAAAGAGTCAACAAAGAAGTGAGGCTGCGGAGGATCTGGTCCGCTTGAGGAACTAGAGGGCATGACGGAAGCCAGTCCATTATCCTCCAGGGCCGCCTGGCGCGAACGCGTGCAGGCGCTCAAGAACGTGCCTCCGGTCCTGGGCATTCTGTGGCAGTCGGGGCCCGCGGTGGTGGTCTGGGGCATCGCGCTCCGCTTGCTGGTGGCCGCTCTGCCGGCCGCGATCGCCGGTGTGGCCGCAATGATCATCAACGGCGTTCAGTATTACTTCACACACAAAGCGCTCGTCCCGCATTTCTGGTGGCTAGTGTTGGCGGAAGCCGTCCTGAACGTGCTGAACGGTCTCCTGATGCGGGGCATTGATTACAGCGACAGCCTCCTGGCCGACCGGTACACCCACTTTGTCAGCGTTCGGGTGATGAAGCAGGCAGCCGCTCTGGACCTGACCACCTACGAGGATCCCGTCTTTTACGACCGGTTGGAACGGGCGCGAGTACAGGCAACGGATCGCCTGGCCATGATCCAGCAGATGGGCCGCCTTTTCCAGCAGAGCCTGACCACCTTGATCTGGACCTCGGTCCTGCTGTGGTATTCACCCTGGTTGGTGCTCCTTCTGGCGCTCGGCGTGCTGCCTACTTTCCTTGGCGAAACGCACTTTGCCTTTCTGGGCTACGCGAAAAACTTTCGCCAGACACCGGCCAAGCGGCAGATGGATTATCTCCGCCAGGTGGCGGGAAGCCGGGAAGGAGCCAAGGAACTTAAGCTCTTCAACCTCAGCGAGTATCTGAGCAATCGTTTCTCCCAGCTCTCGCTGAGAATCTACGAGGAGAATGTCGCCCTTTCTCGCAAGAAGCTGTTCGCCGGCGGCGCATTGGGCGTGATCGCCACCCTGGGCTACTACGGCGCGTATGCCTTTGTCATCTGGCGCGCGGTAAACGGCAGCTACAACAACATCGGTAAGTTCTACTACCTGACGAATGCCATCGTCCAGGCGTCCGGCAACCTGCAACAGGTGTTTTCCACGGCTTCCGGAATTGCCGACCAGGCGCTGTTCCTTACCGATCTGCTGGCCTTCTTCGAGATGAAGCCGACCGTGCTTTCCAACCCCGAAGGCATGTTGATTCCACGCCCCGTTCAGCGTGGGTTTGAATTTCGCAACGTCAGCTTCGCCTATCCCGGCACCACGCGGAGGGTGCTGAGCAACTTCAATTTCACCCTGGGCACCGGGGAGCGCATCGCGCTGATTGGGGAAAACGGCCAGGGCAAGACCACAGTGGTCAAGCTGATTACCCGGCTGTACGATCCGACGGAAGGTCAGATCCTCCTCGACGGCAAAGACCTGAGGGATTACAAGCTGGAAGATTTGCATCACGAAATTGGCGTGATCTTTCAGGATTTCATGCGCTACGAGATGACCGCCCGGGAAAATATTGGGGTAGGACGCGTGGAAAGTGAGCACTCGCAAGCGGAAATTGAGGAAGCAGCGCATAAGAGCCTGGCGGAAAGCGTGATCGCGAAATTGCCCGCGGGCTACGACCAGATGCTCGGGCGACGCTTCGAAACCGGGGTAGAACTTTCCGGCGGTGAGTGGCAGAAGGTGGCTTTGGCCCGTGCTTATCTGCGCGATGCGCAGCTTCTGGTGCTGGATGAACCCACGGCCGCCCTGGACGCGCGCAGCGAGCTGGAAGTCTTCGAGCGCTTCGCGGAACTCACGATGGGAAAAATGGCCCTGCTGATTTCCCATCGCTTTTCTACTGTGCGCATGGCAGACCGCATCGTAGTGCTTGAGGGCGGGAAATTAGTGGAAGAAGGTACCCATGCGCAGTTGATGGCCCTGGGTGGCCGCTACGCAAGTATGTTCGAGATGCAGGCGGCAAGCTACCGCTGACCGAGCGAGCAGCCGCTGATAGAGGAAGTTGAAACCTATGACTGAAACCGTCTCCGGCTCCGGCCAGGCGACCAGGATCCACGCCGAACCGCAGCTCAAATTCGACGCCGAAGCGGTTCGGAATTATGCCGACCAGGTCGCCCCAGGTTGGCGCGTTGCCCATAAGCCGGAAGGCGCAGGAAGTTTTGGCCGGCGTATCGAAGCCACCGCGCAGTCCCTGGACCAGCTTTACGCCATCCTCGATAAGAGGCCGGTGCCGACGTACCTTCCGGGAGAAGCGCTGGACCCGTTGCTCGAGCTGCGCCAGAATCCCCGGCTGTTGCGCTCGGTAATCGTCGAAGTCTCGACGATCCGCAAAAAACTTGGCCGCCTGCCGCGCACCATCCGCGACCAGGAAAACGATGAGCCGCGAATCGTCACCGTGGCGGATGGTTATCTCAAGGCCATGGGCTCGGAGTACAACGCCGACGCGATCAGGCTTTTTATCATGCAGGTGCAGCAATACGACGCCCTGGAGCTGTTGGAGCTCTGGTCGCTGCCGCCGGCCATGAAATTTCTGCTGCTGGAAGAGGTCATCGCACAGGCTAACGAGATCCTGGCGGATGAGGATGCGCACACTGAATCAGGCGCTGAATTGCTGAAAACGCGCATGAGGAGCCTGCGCGACATCGGCTACGCCGACTGGTTTTCGATGATCGAGCCGCTGGTCATCTACGATCCTGTTCTTCAGCAGGATCCCGTCAACGCGTACCGGTTCATGGACTTCGAAAGCCGCGAAGCCTATCGTAAGCGGGTTGCGGTGATCGCCCGCTACTCGGATTGCACGGAAATGGAAGTTGCCCAGGCGGCGCTGACCCTGGCCCAGGAAGCAAAAGAAAAACAGGGCATCCAGGACCAGCGCCTGCGTACCAGGCGGTCGCATGTCGGCTACTACATCGTCGATCGCGGGTTTTCCGCGCTGGCTTCGCGGGTAGGGTATCGCCCTCGCTTCATCGACCGCTTGCGCATGACGCTGTGGAACAATGCCGACGATTTTTATATCGGCGGCATTCAGGTCATTACCGTGGTGCTCATCGGTCTGTTTATCGCGCCGCTGGTGCCCACGTACCCGGTCTTCGGCGGCTTGACGATTGCCTTCATCCTGTTGCTGCTGCCAGCGACACAGGGCGCGGTGGACCTGGTGAACAATACAATCACCTCCGTCTTCAAAGCCCAGGCGCTGCCGAAGATGGATTTTTCCAAGAGCGGCGTGCCGCAGGCTTTCACCACCCTGGTGGTGGTGCCCACCCTGCTGGTCAAGGAGAAGCAGGTCCGCGAGTTGGTTGACGACCTCGAGGTCCGCTACCTGGCGAACCAGGATCCCAACATACACTTCGGGCTGCTCACCGATCTTCCCGACTCCGTCACCCGCCCGCGGACAAACGACACCGATCCGTTGGTCGACCTGGCAATCCAGCTTATCGATGAGCTGAACGATCGCTACGCGAAGGCCGGGGCGGGGTCATTTTTTCTCCTGCATCGCCACCGCATTTTTAATGCCCGGCAGGGCGTGTGGATGGGCTGGGAGCGGAAGCGGGGCAAGCTGCTGGATCTCAACAAGCTGCTCAAGGGACAGTTCGATCCGTTTCCGGTAAAAGCGGGCAACCTGGCCTGCCTTACCAATGCGCAGTATGTCATCACGCTGGATTCGGACACGCAGCTTCCGCGGGGCACAGCGCATGGCCTGATCGGCGCCATGGCTCATCCGCTTAACCGGGCCATCATCGATCCTGAGCTGCGTATTGTGACCCAGGGCTATGGCATTCTGCAGCCGCGGGTTGGGGTAAGCGTGCAGTCCGCCGCGCGCTCCCGCCTGGCGTCGATCTACTCCGGTCAGACCGGATTCGATATTTACACGCGCGCGATCTCCGATGCCTATCAGGATCTGTATGGCGAGGGCATGTTCACGGGAAAAGGGATTTATGAGATCAACGCGCTGCATGCCGTGCTGGACCGTCGTTTCCCGCGCAATTCTCTGCTGAGCCATGACCTGATCGAGGGTTCCTATGCGCGTGTGGGACTGACCACCGACATTGAGGTCATTGACGATTACCCCTCGCACTACAGCGCCTATAACCGGCGCAAGCATCGTTGGCTGCGCGGTGATTGGCAGATCGCACAATGGCTGTTTTCCAAGGTTCCGGACGAATCGGGAAGATATGTGCGCAATCCCATCGCGACCATTTCCCGGTGGAAGATTTTCGATAATCTGCGCCGCTCGCTGGTGGAGGTAGCGACGTTCGCCCTGCTGCTTGCCGGATGGCTGGGACTGCCCGGAGGAGCGCTTTACTGGACGCTGCTCACGCTCTTCCTGATGTTCGTACCCACACTGGTGCAACTGGTGTTCAGCGTTGGGCGGGCTTACGCAACCAAACTGCCCGGAGCCATGCGCGATGCCTTCAGCGGCTTTGGACAGGGCACATTCATTGCTTTCCTCACGCTGATCTATTTGCCGCACCAGACGCTTCTGGCTTTGGACGCGATCACCCGCTCCCTGGTGCGCAGCTTCATCACCGGCCAGAGATTGCTGGAATGGGAAACCGCCGCAGAGGCCGAGTCCGCGACGCAGAACCGCACTCCGGTCGACCGCTATTTGACGTTAACTCCGCTGGTGGCGTTGATTGTGGGCCTGCTGGTTTTTCTACATCATCGGGAGTCGTTCTACGTTGCCCTGCCGATTCTGATCCTGTGGGGCTGCGCGCGCGGGCTCACCACCTGGCTCAATAGCCCGCCACAGCAGGCCAGGCCTCAGCTCAACCCGGAAGAGAGTACGTTCATGCGCCAGCTGGCTCTCAAGACGTGGCGCTACTTCTACCAGTTTGGCGGTGAGAGCCACAACTACATGATCCCGGATAATGTCGAAGAAGAAGGCTTGTTCGAAGCAGCGCGGGTTTCTCCGACCAACTTCGGATTGCTGCTCAATGCGCGCCAGGCGGCAGTCACGTTCGGCTATCTCTCGGTGCCGGAGTTTGCCGAGCTCACCGAGGCCAGCCTGCAGACTTACGACAAGCTGGAGAAGTTTCGCGGACACATCTACAACTGGTATGACACGCGCACGCTGGCTCCTATTCACCCGATGACGGTTTCCTCAGTCGATAGCGGAAATCTCGCGGCTTCCTTTTACACCGTGCGCATGGGCTGCCGCAGTCTGCTGCGCGCGCCAGTGCTCGATCGAGCCTTATTTTCAGGGATTCGCGATCACTGGCAGCTGCTGACCAGCTTGCCCGAGGTCCCATCCGGGCTCGCGGCTCTGGCTCCGCCGGCACTCGACGCAACTACGAATACGTGGATTGAGTGGGCTTTGGCCACGGGCGATTCACCACAGTTTGCCGAGCGCGCGAGCGGTGAGGCGGAGTGGTGGCTGGCTGAGACGCAACGGCGCATTCGCGCGGTCGTAACCATCGTGCGCGACTATCTGCCGTGGCTCTTGCCGCAGTATGCGCCTCTACTGGCGCTGCCCCAGTTGCAGGGCGTGGCCGAGAGCTCCGCTACCGTGCTGACGGGCGCGGCGAGCGCTCTGGCTGCCGATCTGGACGCGCGCGTATCCCGGGCCTCCGCCAGCCTCGATTCCGATTCGCCCTCGGTGCTGCTGGTTGAAGAGCTGCGGATTGCTTTAGGCCCGGCGCGCGAGGGCCTGAAGGCACTCACTAGCGCGTTGAAGGACATTTCTTCGGAGGCTATGCGTTTTGCCACGGAGATGGATTTTGGGTTCCTGATGGATAAGTCCCGGTTGCTGCTCTCGATTGGCTATGAAATCGAGCGGCAGCATCTTCACCAGGCATGCTATGACCTGCTGTGCAGCGAAGCGCGTATTGCGGCCTTCATTACCGTGGCCAAAGGCGAGGCGCCACAGCAAAGCTGGTTCAAGCTGGGACGCATCCACACCATGGCTTATGGGCATCCGGTGCTGATCTCCTGGACGGGAACCATGTTTGAGTACATGATGCCGTCGATCTGGATGCGCAGCTATCCGGACACCCTGGTGTCGCGCACGTTGAGCGGCGTGGTGACGATCCAGCGGGCCTTCGGCAAGGAGCATGGGATTCCCTGGGGCATTTCCGAGTCCGGCTGGGCAGGCAAGGACGATCATGGCCACTACCACTACCAGGCTTTCGGCATTCCGCCGATTGCGCTCAAGTGGGATGCGGTCGCCGGCCCTGTGGTCTCGCCATATTCCACTTGCCTCGCGCTGGGTGTCGAACCGGTCGAAGCCCTTAAGAATCTCAAACGCATGGCCAAAATGGGCTGGACGGGCGCATACGGATTCTACGAATCGGCGGACTATCAGGAGTCCACCAAGACGCCCAAGCTGGTCAAGGAATGGATGGCGCACCACCAGGGAATGTCGTTGCTGGCATTGCTGAATCTGCTTTACGACAACATCGTCCAGGACTGGTTCCACGCCAATGCCCACCTGGAAGCGACGCAGTTACTGTTGCATGAGAAGCCGATGCATGCGGCGGCATTGCGGGCGGAGTTTCAGGCCGCCCAGCCGCGTAAGAAAGCCAGCTAGTGTGGTGCGCCACACAAAGCCGTTTTTGAAGGGTACGGGCTTTTAGCCCGTAGGTTAATCCAACAAAATCAACTGGGCTTTTAGCCCCGCCCCTTCAAAAGCAAAAAGTCACAGGCTCTCGCAAGGACAATTCTGTGGCTCATTTAGGAAAACTGCAGATTCCTCGGCTTCGCTCGGAATGACAAAGGGGAGGCTTGTGTTTCAATCGAGTGCGGCGGATGGAAAACTTTGCCCTCAGCGGCTGAACAGGCTGCGGAAAAACAACGCAGCGGCTCGACAAGCCTACCAGGCGTAGCCACTTGTCTAGGCAGGGATACATTATCTAGCGC
>JBARKD010000203.1:0-1590 GCA_049800615.1 Acidobacteriaceae bacterium
AGTGGCCCAGCGCCTGGCCGATCATCGGGTCCATATTAGGACCTCGTTCTCATGTTAGGACCAGTATAGACGTTGACCCTTGTTCTACCTGAGCGAAACGAAGTGCTCTTGTCCGAATAACGGGCAAACCGGAAGTCATCCGTCTAAAGGCACTCACGGGAATCCAGGATAGTCACAGATCTCCCGTCGCGACGCTTTTGATTTAAGCGTACAGCGTGAGGCTGCCGCTGTTCGCATGTTCCTGCGCTTCTTCGGATTCGCGCCATTAGCGAGCACATCAAATGTTGCGTTCAACAACGTGATCGACCACGTTCAACGGACTAGAACCGCTTCTTATCAGGTCCAGAGCTACGGTCTGGCTGTGGTTCGCTTATTTAGGGGAGCTGCGTGAGCCGATCTCGATTGACTGCGGAAACGCGCCGGAGGAACCTTGAATTCGCGTTTGAACGCACGGTTGAAAGCAGCTTCGGACTCATAGCCTGCTTCGGCGGCGATCTGAGCCACTGAATAACTGGTTGAAGCCAGCATCTGCGCACCCACTTGGAGACGCCAGCGCGTCAGGTACGCCATTGGAGGTTCATTGAGGTAGTGCCGGAAGCGCTCGGCGAGTACGGAGCGGGATACTCCAGCTTCTTGGGCCAAAGCGGCGATCGTCCACGGGTGGGCAGGGCTACGGTGCATCAACGCCAGCGTTTTTCCGACTTCCGCATCGCGGGCGCCGGCCAGCCAACCGGTCTGTTCCGGTGGCAGGTGCGCAATGTAGACACGCAGTGTTTCAACAAACAAAACCTCCGACAGCTTTGCCAGAACAGCCTCTCCCCCGGCCTGGGAAGCGTCCGCTTGATCGACCGAAAAGCGGATGGAGTTTTCCAACCATCTACCCGATGCGTCTTTGCGAATGCTGACTTTGAAGACCGGTGGTAGACCGTTGAGAAAGACTTGACTCAGGCGTGGCTCACACACCATGTAGCCGCAAACGAATTTCGTAACCTCCCCTCCGCCCCCTGAGCGCGCCAGCCTCAACCCCTGGGAGAAAATCCGGGCTAGTTCCTGCAACAGGTCAATGGTCTTGATTGGCCTGCCGTTCTCAATAATGTGCGCGTCGCCATGAGGAAAGATCACCACGTCACCGGCATCGAGAGCTAAACGCTCGCCGTTTTCCACCCAGGCAGAAGCGCGCCCCTCCGTGAGGAAGTGATAGACAATCACGTGCTCCCCGCCCGCGGCAACGAGGGGCGCGACCTTGGACGATGCCGGTGAGCGAAAGCTCCACGGAGCGGAAAACTCCCCGTTGTAGAAGATCGCTCCCTGCAGCTTCACCACTTTCAGGACTTCCGACAGCACATCCATATCGGTCTCCCATAGAGCGCCGGCAAATCTTTTCAGACTCTGGATCAAGCCATCATACGGCAGTTACGTCGTGGACAAGAAAGCGGGACGTATGGACAAGTGCCCGCAGGAATACCGCCGCATAGTGGCTAGGTGGGATTGGACACCATCGGGGCAACGTTCCCGCATTGCTTATTGTCGCCGCCATCCTTGCTCTTGTGACCCCGCGAGGCACGGCAGCGTCCGTCACTGGGAGCAGGT
>JBARKD010000204.1:0-10160 GCA_049800615.1 Acidobacteriaceae bacterium
TCTAGGGGCGGAAAAAGATCGAACAAACCGCAGATCCACGTCGCTTCGCTCCGGTCGGGACGACAATTCTGTGAGCGTTGAAAGGTTGGCTTTTCCAGGAAGCGCCGCCCGATTGTTTTCATGGCAAGGCCGATGGCGGATCGAACAAACCGCAGTTCACGCAGACTCTGGAAGCCCCGCCCCTTCGAAGCCAAAAAGTCACAGGCTCTCGGGATGACAATTCTGTGGCTCATTTAGGAAAACTGCAGATTCCTCGGCTGCGCTCGGAATGACAAAGGGGAGGCTTGCGTTTCAATCGAGTGCGGTGGGTGGAAAACTTTGCCCTCGGCGGCTGAAGCCGGTCTTCTGGTCGATTCGACGGCGGGGCTGAAGCCCCGCCCCTTCAACGCCAAAAAGTCACAGGCTCTCGGGATGACAAATTTGTCACTACTTCTGGGACAAGACGCTAGTTCGCGGGCATGAATTGGGCTGCCGACTGTGCTGGAGACGCTAAATCCAGAACAAACATCTGCCCATTATCAAACAGCTTCTTTCGCGTGCGCCCCAATTGGACGAGATTATCCTGGAAATCGAAGGCGATTTGAGCACCGCGGCGGAGCCAGACATTCACCGAAGGATCCAAACGGTCGCTGTACACGGCACGGCTCAAATTCGCCTCGTCCCTATAGGAATACGCGACATAGCGAATCCCGTGGGCGAGAAGGTAATTCGCCACCGCGTCAGGCCCCTTAAAGCTGGGGATCCCCGGAGGCAAGCTCGATCCTCCCGGTAGGTCGTCGATATAGATAGGGTTTCGCCGAAAATCAAACAGAAAATTCTTGTCCATGCGAACCAGAAGCGTCTGTCCCGGAGGAACAGCGGATTGCATCTCCCGATAGGTGGACACTTCTGACGGGCTTACGATATCTCTGCCGGTGACGGCGAATTTCAGCGCATAAACTTCCCAGTCCTTCTGGCCCAGATAAACCGTATCCCAAGCTGTCCCCAACAGCATCGCCAGCAAAATGGCGGGGGCAATCGCAGCCACCGCTCGCAGCGAGTTGATGGATGCCGGCGTCAGAGGCGTGCTGGACGCTGCCGGCCGTGTGAAAAACGTCAGTTCCTGGATCAACAGGAAAAGCAGACAGGCGAAAAGAATGACAAAACTGTAGCGAAACGTTTGTACCCCGCCCACACCAATTCCTACGGCGACAACATCGATCAGAAGGTTAACGATAATCACTATTTCGACCAACCGGTCGTGCGGTTTACGCCCGCGGCCGGTGATGGCCAGACAGCACAGGCTAAACAAAATTGCGCCCACGACATTCGAGATGCCGTCCAGAAAGGCGAGAAGGTTGTTCAACCCCAGATGGGCCGTGGGAAGCAGGTAGGTGCCATAGCGAGAGCCATGAAAGCCTTTGCCCAGGATCGGGTAGAAGAGCGTTCCCGACGAGTGGTACGAATCGAGCATCCAGGGCAAAAGCAGAATGAAAGCCAGCACTGTGCAGAGCGCGGCCCTGGCAATCGTCTTTCCCTTGCCAGGAACGTGCAACCATTGAACGATAAAGAAGCTGAGAAAAAATATCCCGCCCGCCGGCGCGAAGTTTGTTTTCATCGACAAAAGACCGGCGAAGACAATCGCCAGCAGCAGCGGTTGATTCCACGTAGGAGTCTCGACGGTGCGATCGAAGTAGTCGAATAGCAGGATCAGCAGGGCAATGCCGCCGTAGACGGAGGTAATGTTTGAGATCGGTGCGCCGTACATACTGGCCGCCAGCAGGATGAGCAGGGCCCAGAAGCCTGGAATACCCTTGCGCACGATGACTTCCGCTAAAAGCAGCAACAAAATGAGATAGGCAACGCCGCTGTCGATAAGGTGAAGATTCTTGTATTGCCCGGTGAGGCTGAGCGAAAACGTGTCGAGAAACGCTTCTCCTCCCAGGGAGGAGACGATGCGGCGTTCGCTGAAGGGGTCCGCACCCATGGTGCCGGTCTGCATCATCTTGACGGGGAAGACCATGTAGGCGTGGTAGTCGTCGTGCACGTGGAACGTGCCCGAAGAGGTAGCGATGGCATATTTGACGACTGTTATCAGAATGAGGAACGATCCGACCACGAGCAGAAACTTGCGACGGCGGAAATATGCCCAGGCGCCGGAGAGGTTGTGGCGTATGTCCTGCAGTTGTGCGATGCCGGCAAAAAGGAAAATCAAGACTCCGGCTAAAAGGTAACCGCGAATGATTGCGGGGCGTATCAGGTGCTGTATGTCGAGAAACCCCCCGAAGCAGGCGCTCAGCGCCAGGCCCACTGCCGCGCAAAAGCCAAGTCCGGCATCGATCCGAAGCCGTAACCCCTTGACAACCAGGAATCCCCATCCGGCCAGGGAGCAAAGAACGCCGACGCCGGCGGCAAATGCTATGAGAAAAGAGTGCATGTGTCCTCGCGTATAGCCTCAAAAATCGACAAGGAAGAAATCCTCATATGAATACCGGCCTGGTGTGACTCTCGTTCTTCTAATATCCCGCTTTTATGACGGCGGGTTCGCTGTCCGTCGCCCCGCCATCCGCGAGCCAAAACGCCTGTGGGGTAACGACTTTCATCGCCGGCCGCACGAGCGGTCCGAACGTAAAAGCGAGAGAGAATCCGCTGAACCAGCTGGCGGGCACATCGGTCAACGAGGGCAAAGGCGACCCTGCGATGGCACTGAGCGAGTCCTGAGCCGTATTCAGAGCGCCGATATGCAAATGGCGCAAAAGCATCGGTCGAGGAGGCGGGCCAGTTTGCCACAACTGTGGGTACTCTTGCGAAACAATCGTAGCAACTCTGGGCCCAAAGCATATTCGGTGAAGTTCAGCGAGCTACAAAGAAATCGCTTCCTCGAGCAATGACGCCTTCTTATCGGATGTTTGACGTGCGTTCTCCAGGAGCGTTTTTACCGTGGGGAGCGCCTTGACGCGCATGATCATCTGATAACCGAAGAGGCCGGGAGCCAACTTGATAAACAGCGAATTCATATTCACCAGCAACCGGCTGAGCCAGTTATCCCCAAGGGCCAGGGGAAAAGGCGCGGGGATGGCGCGGGTCTCCAGGATAATAAAGCCCGATTGACTGAGCAGGCTCTTCATGGCGGACAACGTGTAAAGGCGGGTGTGCGTCAGGTCGAGAATACCGCGCTCCCCGTAGTTGAATTGCCCGATCATCAGCATGAAGCGGGTGACAATAAATGCGATATTTCCCGTGCTGATGATCAGCTCAGCCGATCCCATCCTGCTCCGCAAATCGTCCAGAAATTCCGCGGGCGCGACGATATGCTCGATCACATCCAGCAGCAGGACATAATCATGAGCGGAAACCGGGATGCCGCCCAATCCTTGGTTGAGGTCGGCAAGATAGAAGCTGTCGAATTTATCCTCGGGAAGAGGGAATCTGTCTACCCCTGTGACGCGGCAGTTCTTTGTCTTTTTCAGTTCTGCCGCAACATAACCAGTGGCGCAACCGATGTCCAGCACTTTCGCGCCGGGTGCGACCGCGTTGATAGCAAATCGCTGGGTGCTCTCAAACGTAAGTTTTGGCTGGTACTGGTGAAGAACACCGGGAGAGCAGTCGTAGCGCCGGTCGTAGAATAAGCTCAGCTCCTGCAAGCGCGCATGAATGCTGGCAATCACCACGTTGAGCGCATAGGCCATGCCGTTAACCCGGCAGATCTCGTCTCCGTAGTAGGTCGGAATCGGCAATTCGACGATCGGCAAGCGGCCGATCACGAGCTGGATGATGATTTCTGTGTCGAAATGAAAGCCATTGGAGTTGCGCTCGAACGGTATGGAGCGAAGCGCCGTCACAGAGTAGATGCGATAGCCCGAGTGGAATTCTGACAAATTGGTGCGCAATAACCGGTTCTGAACCCAGGTGAGAATTCGGTTGCCGACGAATTTGTAGAGGGGCATGCCGCCCTTGCGGGCGCCTTTTGGGGTCAGCATGCGCGAGCCAAATACCGCCGCGGCTCCTCCTTCTGCCAGGGGTTTCAAAAGGGCAGGAAGGCATTCGGGGGCGTATTGGCCGTCTCCGTGCAGCAACGCGACGAAGTCAAATCCGTTTTCAATGGCGTAATGGTAGCCGAGCTTCTGGTTGCCGCCGTAGCCTTGGTTGGCCGGATTGAAAAGGACACGTACCGTGAACGGAATATCCGACCGTTTGGCGAGCTCGTGGCTTCGCTCGAACGTTTGATCCTTCGAAGAGTCGTCGATGATCAGAATCTCGATTTCGTAGTCGTCCACCAGGGCAGTGGGGATACGCCGAACCACGTCGACGATGGTCGTTTCCGCGTGATAGGCGACGATAAAGATCAGGACACGTTGCTTGCGAACGGCGTTCATCTGGTTACCCTTTACCTAGGCACAATAAATGAGATTGGATGGGGGTGCTGTAACCCAAATGGGGGGGAATGAATGTGAACATTGGCGCCAAGGATCTACAGCCTCCCAGCCGTTGGAATCAACCCGCGCCAAGCTACGGGAGGTTTCAGTATAACCTGACAAAAATAGGCCTGTCCAACGGGAAAGCGGTCGTTGCAACCAGATGTGCAACCTCGGGTTGCATTTCGGGACGGCCCGCAAAAAGCGGTGTAAGCGGCTCGAAAAATTTTGTTGCGCGTGCGACGCGCCATGGCACCGGGGCGGAGCCCGCCGCGGGCCCCGGGGCCTGAAAGCGGGAAATAACCGAATTCTGAGGGGTTCGCCGTCGTAAAATCCCCTCGGAGGGGCGAAAGCCAGGCTTCCGACCGCAAAACGCCAGGTTGCGATAACGCCCTGAGTCGCAACCATTTGCCATCAGTGCACGGGGGAGTGCGAATGTATCAGTTTGGTCTTGTCGTTGTCTTCGCCATTGGGCTGGCGCTCCTGGTACCGCGACTCAGTGTTTTTGCGCGCTTCCCTTCGTCTCGCACGCTTGCCGGCGTTGCTGCCATTCTTACGCTGGGTGTCTTGTTGGGTGTGTGTTTTCCAGTGCTGCGGCAGCAGAGAGGCTGGCGGTTCGGCGCCGCGACGCTGATAGGGCGAGATCCCTCGCTGAGAGATATGGCTCGCGGCACCCCGTCCGTTCCAGACCTGAAAGCCGGGGCCGCTGCCGGCGGTCCATCGGTTTTCGCCAGCCCAGTGGGCCCGGCCACGGCCGCCATGATCCTCGCGTCCTATTCGCCGGCCGCCGGCGAGGTGGATAGACCGCGGGGCCCGGTCGTCAACTTGAACCCGGGAATGACTACAGAGGTTTTGCAGCGGGCCATCTCCCGGGCTCCTAACGGGGCCACCATATTCTTTGCGCCCGGGACTTACAGCATCAACAAGGGGATCAACGTACCTTGCGCCAATGCCCTCACCTTAACCGGGCCTGCGGCCAATCCTGCAACGGCGATTCTTGCCGCAACTTTCAACAAGGGCAATATCTTCTATATGGATGGTTGTGCCGGTATCATCATCCAGTTTCTCCACTTCGAGAATGCGGGCGCCGTATATATGGGCAAGTCAGCGAATTCAGGGCTGACGTTCGTTCACAATCAGATCACGAATCTCCAGGACTCAACAGGCGTATGGATCGATGGCTGGCTTGACGATAAGTTGGTCAACGGGACCCTGCAAAACCTCGTTTCCAACACCACGATTGAGCACAACACGATTGGAGATGCAGGCTCGTGCCAGGCAGAGTTCGCCCGCCGTGACGTTAACGATTACGAGTGCGCCGGAATCGTCACGCACGCGGGCGAATTACTCAACCTGAGAATCAAATACAACTCCATCGTCCATGTGACGGAAGGGATCCATCTGCAGCAGCTAACCACCTACAAGCCCGGAGGAACCAGCGCGTCCTGCGATTCCTGCAGAATCGAATACAACTATATTTTTAACTATCACCGCATAGGGTTTGAGAATCAGATCGGTGCGCCTAACAATCCGATCTACGTGCAGCATAATGTAGTGAACGAGCCCATCAATGCATTCTATGGAACGTTTGCCATGTCCATGGCGTGCTGCCTGTCTGGATTTATACAGAATGGCAACACGGGCTTCTCCCCATCCCTGTACTACAACGACAACGTAACTATTTCCACAGGCGCCGGGGGGGGCAGCCATCCGCCCTATGGCATCGAGTTCTGGGGGACGGGCGCTCAGGGGCTGAAAAGCCTGGTTCAAGGAAATTTCAGTAACGGTTACACTTACGGCTTCGGAGTAGCGCCCTGGGCGATCCGCGACAACTACATTTGCGGCCCTTATTTGGTGAAGGAGGGCGGATACATCTCAGACCAGCAGAAGCAGCCTCCGCCGGCTATGTCGGGTAATATTACAACTCCCACGTGTAAGGCTACGGCCAGCGCTGCCCCGAAGATTGCTCCGGCGCCAGGTTCCTATTCCGCGCCTACAACGGTAAGCCTCGATACCGGCGCGGAAAATACCTCGATCTACTACACCACGGACGGAACCACTCCTGTTCCAGGGGCAGGTACAACGCGCTTTTACGACAGGCCCATCATCATCGACAGAAGCATGACACTCAAAGCAGTTGGCATGTGGGGAGCGCCCAATCAGCCTCTCAGCTACCCGTCTGGATACGGATATGTGCCCAGCAACGTTGTCACCGCATCGTTCGTTATCAACTCCAGCGGACAGAAGCCGGGAATCTGACGCCGGCTCCATCCTTATAAACCCACGACGATAAACCGACGACGAGTGAGAAGGCGCTCACCTGCCTTCTACCGCAGCTAACGTGCTCGACCGCGTCCCACTTCCGTGGGATGACGCCTCTCAGATTTCTTCCCCACTTCTTACTTTTTCAGGCACGCCCGTCTAATTACTCGTTTGCGGCTAACTCCGGGTAACTTAGGCGGCTGTCAAAAAGTGTAAAAGATGCTCGCCATTAGGGCGCAAAATACCTCGCAATCGAGAAAAAACTTCCTAACTGCAACTCCAGTGTCTTCAGTGATTTACAAACCATAGTAATACCCACCTCGGTGTGATTGTCCCATTACCGGACAGTGGCTGATAGTGCCCCAATAAGACAAGAGAAATTGCTGGCGGTGCAACGTATCCCACGGATGCGAGAGGCCGTTTGCGCGTTTGAAATGGCCTTTCCCCGGGCCGCGGTGCTTCGAAATTTTGTGATCGGCGAGGCAATCCCATGCGCGTTCCCCCCGTGGCGCAGGTATGCACCGGACTTTTGGCTAGTTTGTTGGTTCTCGCGGCCGGATGCAGCAACCCACCTTCCCAGACGCTCGATTCTCTTACGGTTTCGGCATCACCCGCTACTGTGGCCGTGGGCGGCGCATCCGTCTTGAAAGCAATGGCTCATCTGAGTGATGGCACAACGCAAGACGTAAGCGCAGGCACGACCTGGACGAGTTCCAACACCGGGTTGGCAACCGTGAGCAACGGAACCCTCACAGCCAAGGCGCAAGGTACGGTAACCGTACAGGCAGCCTATGTCGTGGCTGCAACATCGAGCGGCTCTTCGAATGCCGCTGCACCTCAGAATTTGAGTGCTTCTACCCAGATCACCATCACGCCAACCGATAGTCCAACGGCGCTCAATGTTCCCGTCATCACCTGGGCGGCGCCGGCGGCAGTAACCTATGGAACGGCTTTGAGCGCAACGCAGCTAAACGCAACCGCTAATGTTGCGGGAGCGTTTGCCTACACGCCGGCGTCGGGAACGGTGCTGAAAGCGGGGAAACAAAGCCTCTCCGTGACATTCACTCCGTCGGACACCACGACTTATTCATCGGCAACCGCTTCCGTGCAAATGACCGTCAACCAGGGGACTCCAACCATCACCTGGCCGGCGCCAGCCCCGATTACAGCGGGGACTGCCCTCAGCGCAACCCAACTGGACGCCACGTCGAGTGTTCCCGGCAGTTTTATTTACTCACCGGCAGCGGGGACTGTTCTAACCGCGGGCGCACAGCAGTTATCGGCAGTATTTACCCCTACGGATGCGACGGATTACTCTTCACCGACAGCGCATGTGTCGCTCACTGTGAATGCTGCTCCCTCCAATCCGCCGTCCCCGCCCCCGCCCGCGAATCCGCCCTCCAACCCAATCGGCGGCCCGGTCGCGCCTACCGGTTGCGGAGGGCCAACGATCAACCTGAATTCCGGGATGAGCCAGAGTACTATCCAGACCACGATCAACGGTGCGGCTAAATGCTCCCTGATAGTTTTTGCAGCGGGCACCTACAACATCAGCGGCGGTTTGAACATACCCTGCGCCAATAGTCTTACTCTTACTGGCCCGGCAGCCAATCCCCCTACAGCGAACCTGGTGCAATCAGCCGCGAACGTCGCGACCTTTAACCTCTCGAATTGCACCGGGGTCACCATCGCCTACCTGCATTTTCAGAACGGCCAGGGGATCTATGTTGGCCAGACAGATAACTCAAATATCACCATAGAAGGCAACTCGTTCACCAACCTGCAGGGGACCCAGGCGGTATACCTTGACGGATTCCTTGCTCCGACCGTAACCAACGGAGTCATTCATAACGTCGACTCCAATATCGTTGTGGAGTACAACAGCTTCGGAGATATCGGTTCGTGCACCACGGAGATTGCTTCCACCTCGGATCTTGGCGGGAATTGCGGAGGTTTTCAGACCCACACCGGCGAGCTGAACGGCTTGACGGTTGAATACAACTACTTCTATCACCTGGAAGAGCCTATCCATCTCATTCAGGATACGACCTACAATCCCGGGGCGACCAACGGCGTTTGCGTGAACTGCGTGGTGGATTATAACTACATACTGAACTACCATCGCATCGCCGTAGAGATTCAGCAGGCTATTCCGAATACCGGCGCAGGATTCGAATTTAGTCATAACGCTGTTGTCGACCCGCTGAATCCCTTTTATGGAACATTCGCCGTATCGCTGGCGTGCTGCACGGGAGCAGGGTTTGTCCAGGGCGATAATCAGTCAGCCATGCCCGGTGCAATCACCAATGACGATTTGTTGATTTCCACCCTGGGTCCTGGAGTTCCACCTTATGCATTCGAGTGGTGGGGTGACCAGGCGACGAGCGACGGCAGCATGATAGAAGGCCACTTCTCCAACGGCTTTGCCTACGGCTACGGCATCGGACCGCGAACCATCAGCAACGCCTATATTTGTGGTCCCAACTTCAGCACGAGCGGAGGATACGTCGTAGCGGAAGGGTATTCCCCCGCTTACGCGGTTCCTCCGATCCAGACCAATGTGGTCACCAGCGCGACCTGCGCATCGAAGGCGAGCACGGCGCCGGTCATCAACCAGTCTTCCTCCGGTGTTACGCTCACCGACAGCGCGGCAAACACCTCGATTTACTACACGACAGACGGTTCGACACCTACAACTTCGTCCACCCTGTACACCGGCGCCTTCACTCCGTCGGCAGGGGCGACCATTCAAGCGATCGCGATGTGGGGGGTCGCGCCTCAACCGACGAGCTATGAATCGGGCTACGGGTACACTCCGAGCAGCGTTGTCACGGCAACCTATGGTTCGGTAATCAAGGCGCCCACGGCGAACGTCAAGTCTGGCCGCAGTACGATCACGCAAGCGGCCGCGGAAAGCGCGGTGCCAGGCGGTGCTGCGACGACCTTCCCTGTCCAATCGGTGACCATCGCTCCATCTGCCGCGGCAGTGACCATCGGCGGCAGCACCCAACTGAAGGCCATCGCGACCTTCGCCGATGGCTCCGTCAAGGACGTGACATCGGCATTCAACTGGCAATCGTCCGATCCACGGACGGTGAGCGCGAACGAATCAGGCCTGGTGGCCGGGCTGGCATCGGGCAAATCGGTGGTTTCCGGCAACTATCAGGGGTATGCCGCAGCGGCGAAAGTCACCAGCACCATTGGTGACCTCGATTGGGGTGGTTCTCTGGTCATCACCCAGGGCGGAACTTATACCGGTAATTGGCAAAGCACGGATGCCAAAACTCCCGCGGTTACGATAGCCACGACCCAGCCAGTGGTGATCGAAAATGCGCACCTGCGCAGCGCCGGCGACCTGATCAGGACGACGATCGGCGGAGCCAACATAACCGTAAGGAATAGCCTTGGTGTGGCCTTGAACTCGGGCGCCAAGGGTCAGCCAAACGGAGTATTTCTCGAGGTCAACTCGCCTGCGCGTTTGGATGTGGAGAACAACTACATCGA
>JBARKD010000205.1:0-5865 GCA_049800615.1 Acidobacteriaceae bacterium
CTCCGGGGGTCGCAGGAGGCATCGGTCCCCTGGGCGGGCCTCCACGGCCGGGGCCACCCACGCCGCCGGAGCCGCCCGCGCTGCTCGGGCCGCCATTGCCCTCCTGGACCGCCTTGCCTCCCGGCCCTCTCAGAACGGCGATGCGCATGTCCGTAATCTTCAAGTCCGACGCAATCGAATTCCGGTTGACATTCTGGGGATACGCTTCCAGGTCGGCCAAGAGGCCAAGCCCCGCGGCTGCCGCGCCCATGCTCAGAAACGAACGCCGCCCAATTTTTGTAGACATTACTCTCCTTTTCGCGGTCAAGACCGACTCGCGTATAGAACCGTTCATTGTATTCGAACTTATGTATACGAGCTGAAATTTCGAAGCAGATGCACGCCCGCCCGCAGGTTCATTCCTGGCACGAGTACAACTTCGCCGGCTCGATTAGGATGGTGTTCGCAAGTGGGGTCGGCCTCTGAATCGGGCACTCCGAGAGTGGGTTGCAGGCGGAGGCGGCTTCTCGTTATGGTGATTAGGCCAAGGGGAAGGATCCAAATGTCTCTGTCACGCCGTAAATTCGTTACGTCGCTTGCCGCCGTGGGGGCTGCGACCCTTGTTCGGCCGGCCCGCGCGTTTTCCGCGTGTCCGTTCCGGCTTTCTATCATCAATGACGAACTGACACCTGACTTTGATCGGGCCTGCGCCATCGCGAGCCAGGATTTCGGCTTGCACTGGATCGAACTACGCTCGATGTGGAACAAGAATGTTACCGACCTGGACGCAAAGGAAATCGCCGAGGCGCAAAGCATTCTGAAGAAATATCAACTGCGGGTGACCGACATCGCCAGTCCACTTTTTAAAGTAGATTGGCCGGGAGCGCCCCTCTCCAAGGAGAGCCCGCGGCGCGATCAATTCCACGCCGGCTTCGATTTCAAGCAGCAGGATCAGTTGCTCGAGCATTGCGTCGAATTGGCCAAACAATTTCAAACCAATCGCATCCGCTGTTTCGATTTCTGGCGGCTGGAAAATCAGGCGCCGTACCGCGCAGCGATCAACCAGAAACTGCGCGCCGCGGCGGAGACCTGTGGCAAAAGCAACCTGATCCTGCTGCTTGAAAATGAAATGTCCTGCAACACCGCGACTGGAGAAGAATCGGCCGCGGTCTTGAAGGCGATCCCCAACAAGAACTTCATGCTCAACTGGGATCCCGGGAATGCGGCGGCTATCGGTAGCACGCCTTATCCCGACGGCTACCGCCTGTTGCCGATCGAGCGCATCGGACACTGTCACGCGAAAGATGTGGTGCGCCCGGCAGGCAAGAAATACGAGTGGGCGCCGGTCGGAGCCGGGGTGGTGGACTGGGTTGGTCAGTTCCGCGCTCTCGCCAAGGACGGCTACCACTACGCGGTCAGCCTGGAAACCCATTGGAGAGGGGCCGGTTCTCCCGAGGCTTCCAGCCGCATAAGCATGAAAGGGCTCAAGCAAACACTTAGCAAAGCGGGCTTAAATTGCTGAAATTACTCGATTAGCTGGGGTTGCGGTTTCAGTTCCGCAAGACTGACTTCCTTGGCATAGAACATGTACGAGATACGCGGCGGCTCCTTACCGCGATGAAACTCCAGGACCCGGTCACGGATGCGGAGGTCGCTGGCGGTAAAGCGCTCCCGTTGGCGCAGGTATTCTAGCCAGGATTCCGTGATGAAAGTTTCGTTCATGCGCGTTGGGTCGGAGGCGTCCTGGTAGACGCCCCAGCGGATCGCACCATCCCTCAGGCGAACATCGCGCAGGCGGTAGATGGCCTGAGTAAATTCCGCGTAATCGCCCAGTTCGATGTAGTAGTCGATGGAGACGCGGACCGGACCCTCGGTTTCGTCCCGCTCCACCCCAAGCGCAGGAACGGGCTGCGTATACAGGTGGGGCGTCAGGTCGGGGGGCGTTCCTCGCAAGACACTGAAGCGCAGCGACCAGGGCAGCGTAGCACCAAGGCCGATGGCGGCGCAGAGCAGCGACCTCGACGTGGAGAAGTGTTCGGCGATCGTGCCCCAGATCACGCTGCCGAGCGCCATGCCGCCGGCAAAGACCATCTGGTAAGCCCCCAGAGCTCGTGCCTGCACCCACGCCGGGACGGAGATCTGGACGGCGAGATTGAGAGTGGACATTGCGCTGGTCCAGGCAAAGCCGCCTGCAATCAGAAACGCAATGACGATCAAGGGAATTTTCACGAAGGTCAGGATGAGGAGCGTGGCCACAAACACGCCGGTGGAGCAGGCGATGATCGCGTCGGCGGGCAGAACGCGGCGGACGCGGGGAAGCAGAGTCGCGCCAATGACCGCGCCAAAGCCCATACTGCCGTTCAGAATGCCGTAGCCCAGTGCTCCCTGGCGCAAATCATTGCGCGCTACGAGGGGAAGCAATGCCCAGACTGAGCTCACAAACAGGGTGAAGATCAGCGTTCGCATGAACGCTGCCTGCAGCATCGGAGCATAGCGGAGATAGCGGATCCCCGATCGCATCGAGCCCTGGATCCGTTCCGAAGGAAGCGCGCTCTTGAAAAAGGGTTTGCGGTGCCAGCGATAGAGCACCAGGATGACCGCCAAAAACGAAAGGGAATTGAATAGAAACACCGTAGCGGCGCCGGTGTGGGCGTGCACGAAGAGCGCAATGGCGAGGCCGCCCGCGGCCGGTCCCACCGCTCGGGCCAAATTAAAACCGGCGCTGTTCAGCGAAATGGCGTCCGGAAGCTGGGTCCTGGGGACGACCTCGGGCACGATGGCCTGCCACGCAGGGCTGTTCATCGCAGCCCCGATGTTCAGCATGAAGGTGAGACTCAAAAGGATCCAGGGCGAAATAACGCCGAAGAAAGTAAGGACGGCAAGGATCGCCACCGCAACGAGCATCCAGGTCTGCCAGAAAAGGAGCAGCCGGCGGCGATCGAAAATATCGGCCGTCGCCCCGGCCAGTAGACCCAGGATCACCACGGGAAGGCTGGCCGCCGTTTGCATCAGGGCCACCAGCAAGGGAGACGGCGTCAGCACCGTCATCAGCCAGGCGCCGGCCGTGTCCTGCATCCAGCCGCCCAGGTTGGAAACTACCGACGCCAGCCACAAATTGCGAAAAAGAGGAATGCCCAGAGGCTCAAAGCCGCTGGACCTGGCCGGTTTTCCCGGTGGATCTGTGGTCTGGATGCTCATGGGCGGGTGGAAGGCAATCTCGCATTTCATTATCCCAGAGCGGGATGCAAGGCTCGTCTCGATGTGCCGATGGATGCAACACGAACCCGCGGAAAAAGACTCGGAAATCTTTTTGATCCAGTCCCCGTCTGTAGGGGTAGGCAGGAGGACATGTGGGCAGCAGCGCTATCGCGGGGATGGGTTCAAGCAATGCGGGCAATCGCTGGAAGCAGGTGTTGTTTCTGGGCTTGGCAGCGATCCCGATTGCAGAACGACTGCTGCTTTATCACGTGGCGATGACCGTCTGGGCCATGCTTCCCGGAAGGTACTCGGGAAAATGAGGCCTGCCTGAACTTCGCGTTCTAAAGAACAGGTTCTGGAGAAGAGCGGGTAGAAGGGCGTATTCTGGTCCCGGCGTGAGATATTTTGTCCAGACGGCGGGGCGGCGCATTGTCTCCGCAACTATGCTGGTGATGCTGCTGGCCGTCGTCGTGAACCAGGCAGCATTCGCGATGTGCACTGCGCGGTGCGCCCAATCTTCTTCTGCCAGTTTGCCGGCTATGGCCCATTGCGGATCAATGCCCGGATCAATGCCCGGATCGATGCCTCAGGATCAAGGTCATTGCGCTGCGCTCGCGAGCTGCCCCGCTAACCATGTCGTCTGCGCGATCGAACTTGTGGCCGACAGCCGGGGAGAGACGCCCTCTTCTCCGCAGGCACACGCCAACCTGGTCTCCGACGCTTTGCCGTCCACGTTGTCCTTTTCCCGTGCTTCGATTCCCCTTGTTCCGCTTCGAAGTAGCCTTGGCGACCCTCCCCTGATTAACCCTCTGCGCGTCTAGATTGCCTCTCCGTGCCTGATTTCTAAGAGGTCCGCGGGCCTCTTGTGTCTTCCCGGCATCCTTCAAAGGAGAGTTTATGACTACCCGACGCAGCTTTCTCGGTCGCACGCTTGGGGCGTGTTCCGGACTTTTTGCGGCACGTGGCCTGTCCGCGCAGATGCAAATGCATATGCCGATGCCCAAGCCTGCGCCACCGGCCAGCCCACCCGTGCAGACTTCAACGGATGCCCCGCACGCCACAAAGTTTTCAACCTCGCAGACCCCGGTGATCACAACCGATGTAGGGGACCTTGACTACACCATGGATGGATCTACCAAAGTCTTCCACCTGGTTGCCGAAGCGGTGCGGCAGAAGGTCCATCCTGACAAGACCATCGATTTGTGGGGTTTCAACGGGAGCGCGCCCGGTCCGACCATTCAGGTGAATGAAGGCGATCACGTCCGCGTTGTCTTTGACAATCACCTGCCCGAAGCCAGTTCCCTCCACTGGCATGGCTTTGAAGACACGATCGGCAACGACGGCATGCCGGGAATCAGCCAGGAACCGGTGAAGCCTGGCGGACGGTTCGTCTACGAATTCGACATTCACCAGTCGGGAACGTACTTCTACCACTCGCACATGGCGATGCAGGAGATGGCCGGGATGTTGGGGGGATTCATCATGCATCCGCGCACGGCCTACCATCCGCGATGCGATAAGGACTTTCTGGTGCACCTGCAAGAGTATGCCGTCCTGCCCAACAACACTGTGCCCAACACCATGAACATGGAATACAACTGGCTGCTGGTGAACGGAAAAGCAGGGCCTTTGGCCACTCCGTTGATTGTCCGCCAGGGAGACCGGGTGCGGGTTCGCTTTGTGAACCTGGGCATGGATCACCACCCACTGCACATCCACGGGTATACGTTCCAGGTCACGGGAACGGAGGGAGGCCGGATACCGCAGACTGCGTGGTGGCCGGGGACCACGGTGTTGGTGGGCGTCGCCCAGGCGCGCGACATCGAGATCACCGCGGATCGGGTGGGGGACTGGATGCTGCACTGCCATCTTCCGCACCACATGATGAACCAGATGTCCTCGAATGTCGGCCCGATGACGCGCAGCCGGGCCATGGGGCAGCCGGCCGGGGTAGACATGAACACCGGGATGGGCATGCTGCAGGGCACTCCAGGGGCGCCAATGGGCGACGACTATGGAACAAGCCTGGGGCGCGGTATGGGATTTGGCAGTGCCGCGGATACGACGGCTGCGAACGGTCCACTGGCAAAGCAAGACGCGATGAAGGGCATGGCCGGGATGCCAGGGATGGCTGGAATGGCGAGCGACGTGGCCGCGAACGCGAATGCGGTTCCGGGCTTTCCCCAGGATGCCTTTATGGAAGGGCCGGCGATGGCGATGGACGAAAGGGTGGAGAAGCCCGAGAACTTCGGGCTGCGCCCGTCGTGGAGCGGTTACATGATGGGCATGATGACGTTCCTGAGAGTGCTGCCGCCGGACAGGTACGACGACGTGATCGCGCGCATGAGGCAGGCGCGGAGAGCGAACGATCCTTACGCCTCTCTATGGCAGAGAATTTCATGACCAGCGCGGAGCAGACGATGTACAAGGGATTTGTTCTCGTAATGTGGTTTTGTGTTTCGCCGCTCTGGTCGCAGCAGATAGCGCCGCCGGAGCTGCTGCCGGGGGTCGCTTCGCGGCCGCCATTGAAGCTCGAAGACTTTCTCGTTATGGCCGATCGCAACAACCCGACTCTGCGGCAGGCGCAAGCCGTCGTTCGACGCTCAGAAGCCGAGGCCAGGCAGGCGTCTCTTTATCCCAATCCTTCGGTGGGTTACGAAGGCGACCAGATTCGCGGCGGATCCTATG